>NZ_JBLZPK010000075.1:0-11526 GCF_049199905.1 Shinella sp. M27 | reverse complement strand
AAAAATGCTCGGCCGCACCAAGGGCCTGCTGAGCGCCGATCAGGAACCGCTCATCCACCTGCTCGAAGCGCAGGCGGCGATGATTGAAGGCCGCTATGACGACGCGCGGAAGAAATTCGAGCTGATGGCCGACGACCCGGAAACGCGCGAACTCGGCCTGCGCGGCCTTTATCTCGAAGCCCGCCGCCTCGGCGCCAACGAGGCCGCCCGGCAATATGCCGAGCGCGCCGCCGAAAAGGCGCCGCAGCTGCCCTGGGCGACGGAAGCCGCCCTCGAATACCGCTCGGAAGCCGGTGACTGGGACGAGGCGCTGAAACTGCTCGGCGACGGCCGCTCCGGCTCGGCTGAGGAGAAAAAGACCTATGCCCGCCGCAAGACCGTGCTGCTCACCGCCCGCGCCGCAGCTAAGCTCGACGCAGATCCGAAGGGTGCCCGCGAGGATGCGCATCAGGCGTTGAAACTCGACGAGACTTTCGTGCCGGCCGGGCTGATCGAGGCCAAGGCCTATCTGCGCGAGGACAACCTGCGCAAGGCCGCGTCGATCCTGGAAAAACTCTGGAAGACGACGGCGCATGGCGACGTGGCGAAGCTCTATGTCCGCGCCCGCAGCGGCGATTCCGCCGCCGACCGGCTGAAGCGGGCGGAAAAGCTGGAAGCGATCCGCCCGAACAATGCCGAGGCGCTCTATGCCGTCGCGGAAGCAGCACTGGAGACACGCAATTTTGCGCTGGCCCGCGGCAAGGCCGAGGCGGCCGCCCGCCTTGCGCCGCGCGAAAGCGCCTTCCTGCTGCTGGCCGATATCGAGGATGCCGAAACCGGCGACCAGGGCCGCATCCGCCACTGGATGAACCAGGCGCTGAAAGCCCCGCGCGATCCGGCTTGGACGGCCGACGGCATCACCGCCCCGGAATGGCGCGCCGTCTCGCCCGTCACCGGCCGTCTCGACGCCTTCGAGTGGAAGACGCCGGTCAGTGCGCTGGAAGGCCCGGTCGAGGAGGGCTCGACGGATGCCGTCGACGAGGCGATCCGCACCCTGCCACCGCTCGCCATCGAGCAGAAGCCGGCCGTCAAGGTGGAGGAGGTCGTGAAGGTCGAGAAGGTGCCGGTGGAAAAGCCCGTCGTGGTGGCCGCCGTCGTCGAGAAGGCGCCCGTGGTGGTGGAAAAGGCCAAAGACGAGGCACCGGTTCAGGAGGAGGAACGCCCGTTCTTCGGCCTGCCGGATGATCCCGGTGTCAAGGAAGGCGCAGCCGTCAAACGGGATGGAACCAGCGGCTTCCGGCTGTTCTGATTGTACTAGGGCTTGAGGGAACGGGGCTAAAACATCGATGTTCGAACGCTTGCAGCAGTTTCTGGCGAGCCTTTCCGGCGGCGACAGCAAACCGACCTTCGCCGCCGACGATCCGCGGGTTGCGGTCATGGCGCTCTGCATCCAGGTGATGGAGGCGGACGGCCAGGTTTTGGATGTCGAGAAGAAAGCGCTGCACGACCATTTCAGCGAGCTTTACAGCGTCGATGAAAAGGAACTGGCAGCGCTGCTCGATGCCGGCGTCGATGCGGAAAGCGAGGCGATCGACTTCTTCCGCTTCACCTCCGAATTGAAGCGCCAGCTTTCCGAGGACCAGCGTGTCGGCCTCATCGGCCTGCTCTGGGAAATCGTCTATGCCGATGGCGAGCGCAGCGAGATGGAGGACCACGCCATCTGGCGTATCGCCGACCTGCTCGGCGTCTCCGGCCGGGAGCGCATCATGAAGCGACAGGAAGTGGCCGAACGAGTGGGCGCGGTGGCGCATGGGGAGCCGGACGAGGCCTGAGCCATGCTCGATTTCCCGCGAAAACCGCGCGCCAAACGCCCCGTTCTGATCGTGCTGCACCAGGAGACCTCCAGCCCCGGCCGTGTGGGGCAGATCCTGCAGCAGATGGGCCACGCGCTCGACATCCGCCGCCCCGTGCTCGGCGATCCCCTGCCGGAAACGCTTAGCCATTATGCCGGCGCCGTCGTCTTCGGCGGGCCGATGAGCGCCAATGACGACGAACCCTATGTGCGCCAAGAGATCGACTGGCTGAATGTGCCCTTGAAGGAGAAACGCCCCTTCCTCGGCATCTGCCTCGGCGCGCAGATGCTGGTGAAGAACCTCGGCGGCACCGTGTTCGGCCACACCGAGGGCTGGACGGAGATCGGCTGGTATCCGCTCGCGGCGACCGAGGCCGGCACGGCGCTGATGCCCTGGCCGGATATGGTCTATCAGTTCCACCGCGAGGGCTTCGACCTGCCCTCCGGCGCAACGCTGCTCGCCACCGGTCATCACTATGAAAACCAGGCCTTCCGCTATGGCGACAATGCCTGGGGCATCCAGTTCCACGGCGAACTGACGCTGGCCATGATGCACCGCTGGGTGGTGCGCGGAGCGCATCGCTTCGAGCTGCCGGGCGCCCAGACCGGCCGCCTGCATCTCGACGGGCGCCTGCTCTACGACGCGGCCCTACGGCTCTGGATGACATCCTTCCTCGACCGGATTTTTCACGAAGCCTGAGCCCCCTAAAAAATACCGGCACATTAAACATGTTACCGCACTGTCCGGCGCCGGCCTTGCTGGCAGGCCTTGCAATGGCTACATGTCGGGACGAAACCAATTGGAGACGTCAATGATAGCGGTCATCAACACCCTATTGTTCATCATCAGCATCGCATGGTTCCTGGTCATCGCCTCGGCGATCTTTTCCTGGCTCTATGCCTTCAATGTCATCAACGCGAACAATCAGGTGATCGCGACCATCGGCCGCTCGCTCTACCAGCTGACCGAACCGATCTATCGCCCGATCCGCCGCGTCCTGCCGAATTTCGGCGGCGTCGACCTGTCGCCGCTCGTCGTGCTGGTCATCCTGTTCTTCCTCGAACAGGTCATCCGCACGGTTCTGGCGCCCGCGGTTCTCTGACATTCGCTTCGACAATAAAAAATCCTCCGGATCGCTGGCGACCCGGAGGATTTGTTTTGAGGCCCGAAAGCGCGCCTGCGCTTACTTCGAGGCGTTGTAGCGCTCGACGGCTTCGAGAATCATCTTCTTGGCCGTATCGACGTTTTCCCAGCCGGCGATCTTCACCCACTTGCCGGGCTCCAGATCCTTGTAATGCGTGAAGAAGTGCTCGATCTGCTTGAGCGTGATTTCCGGCAGGTCGGTGTAGTTCTCGACCTTGTCGTAACGGCGCGTCAGCTTCGGCACCGGCACGGCGATGATCTTCTCGTCCTTGCCGCCGTCGTCTTCCATGACCAGAACGCCGATCGGGCGCACATTGATCACGCAGCCCGGAACGAGCGGGCGGGTGTTGGCGATCAGAACGTCGATCGGGTCGCCGTCTTCCGACAGCGTGTGCGGCACGAAGCCGTAATTGCCCGGATAGGTCATCGGCGTGTAGAGGAAACGGTCGACGACGAGCGCGCCGGCTTCCTTGTCCATCTCGTACTTGATCGGGTGGCCGCCGACCGGCACCTCGACAATGACGTTCACGTCTTCAGGCGGGTTCTTGCCAACGGAAATCGCATCGATACGCATGGGGGCTCCCTCAGTGAGATGCAGTGATTTTCGGGCTTCCTAATGCGAATCCCGCTGCGGCGCAACATGACTTTCGAATAGACGAGCCGGATGTGCCGTCTTCCTTGCAACCGGAGGATTTTTCATGCGCCTGACGCCGCTTCTGCTTTCCGTCGCCATCGCCGCATCCGCGAGCGCCGCCCGCGCCAACGAGAGCGCCTATACCGACCGCGACCTCGATGCCTGCAAGACGCTGTCCGAAGCATCAGAGGAAGGCGAGAGCGTCAGCCTGCAATGCGCCGGCTACAAGGGTCTTCCGGTCTATTTCAAGGAAGGTGATCTCCGGCAGAGCATCGCCTATGGCCCGGTCAGCAAGGCCTATATCGACGAAGCCTTCGAGACCTTCGGACCGTTCAACCACACCGGCACCAAGATCGAATGGCGGCTTGGCGCAAAGGGCACGCCGGTCGCGACCATCGTGCGCTGGTTCGTCGCCGATCCCGAGACGACGGGCGAAGCCGATTCCAAGACGGGCCAGTTGCTCGTCGTCTCCACGGTGGCGACGAAAGACAATCCGACGAGCTGCGTCGTCGGCTATGTCGATGCGCTGGAGAACAAGGATGCCAACACACTCGCCCGCGCGGTGGCGGATGACGAGGCGGCCGGCTTTGCCTGCGGCGTAAGCGAGCCGCAATGGCACGGCAAACGGGGAAAGCTTGCGGGCGAACCGTCACGCACCCTGCCGGGCGCCGCAGAGGAATAAAGGCCTCAGGGCCAGACGAAACCGATCTTCTTCAGTTCCTTGTCGCCGAAATTCTCCATGCCCTCGGCAATGTCGCGTCCGCCGGCGGAGCGGAAGAAGCGGTCGGCATGTTCGCTGTCCTCGAGGCACCAGGCGATCATGCCATTGCAGCCGAGCGACTTCAAAAGCCGCTGCGCCTCGCCGAACAGTAGCCGGCCAAGGCCGATGCCCTGATATTCCGGACGAAGATAGAGTTCGTAGATCTCGCCTTCCTGCGGCAGCGCGCGGGCGCGGTTGAGGCCGAGCGTGGCGTAACCGGCCACCGTGCCGGCGACATCGAGCACCAGCAGCGTCGCGGGACCGCGTGTCGCCTTGCGCCACCAGGTCTCGTTGCGACGGTCGACCATCTGGTTGAGCGCAATATGCGGAATGAGGCCGCCATAGGCCTGCAGCCACGACACCCGATGCGTCTCGGATATCGCGCGCGCGTCCTGCGGCTCGGCGCGCCGCACATCGATCGACAGTGTTTTCATAACACCACTCTTATTCCCGCACCGATTCCACCGGAATCCCGCGCCCGCACCAAGGCCTCCATTGCCCACAGGCGTGTTCCGGATGGCACGTCGAAAAGTTAACGCTTTTTTAACAAACGTCACAAGGCGTAAAACGATGGCACACACATGAAAAACCCCGGCCTTGCGACCGGGGTTCACATTTGTCTCAATTCGGAAAGAAGCGCTTAGGCCGCGCCGGCCGCCCGCTGCTTGTCGAATCGCTTGCGATCGTTGGCGTCGAGGAACATCTTGCGCAGACGGATCGACTTCGGCGTCACTTCCATCAGCTCGTCGTCCTGGATCCACGACAGCGCCCGGTCGAGCGTCATGCGGATCGGCGGCGTCAGCTTCACCGCTTCATCCTTGCCGGCGGCGCGGATGTTGGTGAGCTGCTTGCCCTTGAGCACGTTGACCTCGAGGTCGTTGTCGCGCGAGTGGATGCCGATGATCATGCCGGCATAGACCTTCTCGCCCGGCTCGATGATCATCGGGCCGCGGTCTTCCAGGTTGAACATGGCGTAAGCCACGGCTTCGCCCGAGCCGTTCGACAGCAGCACGCCGTTGACGCGGCCGCCGATGGTACCCTTAAAGGGCTGGTAGTCGTGGAACAGGCGGTTCATGATCGCCGTGCCGCGCGTGTCGGTCAAGAGTTCCGACTGGTAGCCGATGAGGCCGCGGGTCGGCGCCAGGAACTTCAGGCGAACGCGGTTGCCGCCCGACGGACGCAGTTCCGTCATCTCGGCCTTACGCTCCGACATCTTCTGCACGACGATACCCGAATGCTCTTCGTCGACGTCGACGACGACTTCTTCGATCGGCTCCATGGTGTTGCCGTCTTCGTCCTTGTGCATGACGACGCGCGGACGCGACACGGCAAGCTCGAAACCTTCACGACGCATGGTTTCGATCAGAACGGCCAGCTGAAGTTCGCCGCGGCCGGAAACGTAGAACGAATCCTTGCCTTCGGCTTCTTCGATCTTCAGCGCGACATTGCCTTCGGCTTCCTTGAACAGACGGTCACGGATGACGCGGCTGGTGACCTTGTCGCCTTCGGTGCCGGCCAGCGGGCTGTCGTTGACGATGAAGGACATGGTGACGGTCGGCGGATCGATCGGCTGCGCCGTCATCGCTTCGGTGACCGAAGGGTCGCAGAACGTGTCGGCGACGGTGCCCTTGGAGAGGCCGGCGATGGCGACAATGTCACCGGCATGCGCTTCGTCGATCGCCGTGCGCTCGATGCCGCGGAAGGCGAGGATCTTCGAGATACGGCCGGTTTCGATCAGCTTGCCATCTTGGCCCAGAACCTTGACGGGCTGGTTGGACTTCAGCGTGCCGGATGCGATGCGGCCGGTGATGATGCGGCCGAGGAAGGGGTTGGCTTCCAGGATCGTGCCGATCAGGCGGAACGGGCCTTCTTCGGTGGTGGGCTCGGGAACGTGCTTCAGCACGAGGTCGAGCAGCGGCGCCATGCCTTCGTCCTTCGGGCCTTCCGGATTGAGGTTCATCCAGCCGTTACGGCCCGAACCGTAGAGGATCGGGAAGTCGAGCTGCTCGTCGGTTGCGTCGAGATTGGCGAAGAGGTCGAAGACCTCGTTCAGCACTTCCTCGTGGCGGCCGTCCGGACGGTCGATCTTGTTGATCGCGACGATCGGCTTCAAACCAACTTTAAGTGCCTTGCCGACCACGAACTTGGTCTGCGGCATCGGGCCTTCCGAACTATCGACGAGAACGATGGCGCCGTCCACCATCGAGAGGATGCGCTCGACTTCGCCGCCGAAGTCGGCGTGGCCGGGGGTGTCGACGATGTTGATGCGAACGCCCTTCCACTCCACCGAGGTCGCCTTGGCGAGAATGGTGATGCCACGTTCCTTTTCGAGGTCGTTACTATCCATAACGCGTTCGGCGACGCGCTGGTTTTCACGGAAGGAGCCGGACTGCTTGAGAAGCTCGTCAACGAGCGTGGTCTTGCCATGGTCGACGTGCGCGATAATCGCGATATTGCGGATAGACATGGTTTAATCTCTGAGGTTCGGGGCGCGCAGGGTATAAGGGCGCCGTCTTCAATGGCCGGGCTCTTACATGTTTTTCCGCAAATGCGAAAGGGGCGGACCGCAACTCTGTTGCTCCGATGGCGCAGGGCTTCGCATCATGATGAACGCACGGGCGGCAACACGACGCGCCAAAGCTCCTGATCCTCCCGGTCCATCAGCCGCACCGTCATCTCCTCGCTCGACCCGTTGATATCGACGAGACCAAAGAATTGCAGCCCGGCCGAGGGCGGCAGATTGCTGTCGATGCCCCCCGAGGACGCCTTGATGAAGCGCACCTCCGGCCCGAAGGTCATGTCGAGCGGCTTCGGCCCATAGGTGCCGGAATGCAGCGGTCCGGAGACGAATTCCCAGAACGGATTGAACGCCTGGAATTTCGCCCGCGACGGGTCGTAGTGGTGCGCGGCCGTGTAGTGCACATCCGCCGTCAGCCAGACGACATTGTGAATGGCATTGTCGCGCATGAAGGAAAGGAGATCGGCAATCTCCCGCTCGCGCGCCGCCGGCGGGCCGTTCAACCCATCGGCCACGCCCTCGTAACCCAGGCTGTTGGCATAGTCGTCCCAGATGACGAGGCCGAGCGGCATGTCGCAGGCGATGACCTTCCAGACCGCCTCAGAGGCTGCAAGCTCTCGGCGCAGCCAATCCGCCTGCCGCCAGCCGAACAGGCCGTTCTCCGTGCCGCCCTTGTTGGGGCTGCGATAGGAACGCAGGTCCACGAAGAACACATCGAGCAGCGGCCCGTAGGCGACTTTGCGGAAGATACGGCCGGGTTCCGTGGCAAAATAGCGGATCGGCGTCATCTCGTGGAAGGCACGCCGCGCGCGCTGCTCGTAGATGCCGATATCCTTTTCCGGATAGCGCCGGTCGCCGGTCAGGTCGCTCGATTCCGACCAGTTGTTCAAAACCTCGTGGTCGTCCCACTGAAAGAAGGTCGGGCACTGGCTGTTGAAGGACAAAAGGTGGTCGTCGAGCAGGTTGTACTTCCACTGGCCGCGGAATTCTTCGAGCGTTCGCGCCACATTGCGCTTCTCGTCGGTGACGATGCGGTTCTTCCAGATGCCGCCGTCGCGCAGCGGAATTTCATCGGGTATCGGGCCGTCGGCATAGACCGTGTCGCCCGAATGGATGAAGAAATCCGGCTCGTGGCGCAGCATGGTCGAATAGGTCTTCATTCCGACATCGTCGATGCCCCAGCCTTGTCCCGCCGTATCGCCCGACCAGACGAAACGCACCGAGCGCTTGCGCATCGGCGCCGTGCGGAAACGGCCGACGACGGGCTCGGAGACGAGGTGGCTGGAATAAGGATCGTTTGCGGTGAAGCGATAGAAGATGTCCTGGTCCGGCAGGAGCCCTTCCAGCATCGCCTTGACGGCATTGTCGGAGGTGCCCATCGCCTTTTGAAGCGGCAGACGCGTGATGTCGAGAAAACTGTCGGTGGTCGAATATTCGAGCGTCACCTCCGCCGGCCGGTCCGTGCGCGCCCAGACCATGCCGGAGGAACAATCGACATCGCCGGATTGCACGCCATGCGAAAAGACCGGGCTGCCATGGCGCCGCGCATAATAGGGCACCGCCAGTGCCGAAGACGTCGCCAGCGCACCGGCCCCTGCGGTCAAGAGAAACGAGCGCCTTGTCAGCGTCTCGGGAACAATCGCCATGCCACCTCCGGCCAAGCCCGCGAATCGACGGGCAGAACATCGGGCCGAGACATGTCAGTCCGGTAACGGCAGGATGACGGTTCACCCAAGCTTTGGTGACGGGAGAATGACGCAGGCAGCCGTGCCGCCCGCGCCCGGTCTTGTCAGGCCGCCAGGCCCTTCTTCTCCAGCATGGCCTCCGGCGTCGGCAGCTTGCCGCGGAAGGCCTTGTAGGCATCCTCGGGATCGACCGAGCCGCCCACGGCGTAGATATAGGTCTTCAGCCGCGCCGCCATGGCGGGGTTGAAGGCATCACCCGTTTCCGTGAAGGCGGAGAAGGCATCGGCGTCGAGCACTTCCGACCACATGTAGGAATAGTAGCCGGCCGAATAGCCGTCGCCCGAAAAGACATGCTGGAAGTGCGGCGTCGCGTGGCGCATGACGATGGACTTCGGCAGGCCGATCTTCTCCAGCACCTCCCCCTGCACCGCCATCGGGTCCTCGACAGGCCCCCGCGTGTGGAACGCCATGTCGACCAGCGCCGAGGAGGTGAATTCCACCGTCGCGAAGCCGGAATTGAAGGTACGGGCGGCGAGAACCTTGTCGAGCAGCGCCTGCGGCATCGCCTCGCCGGTCTGGTAGTGCACAGCGTAACGCGTCAGGATTTCCGGCACCGTCAGCCAGTGCTCATAGAGCTGCGACGGCAGTTCGACGAAGTCGCGCGATACGCCCGTGCCGGACACCGAGGGATAGGTGACGTCCGAGAGCATGCCGTGCAATGCATGCCCGAATTCGTGGAACAGCGTGCGCGCGTCGTCGAGCGACAGCAGCGCCGGCTTGCCTTCGGCGGGTTTTGCGAAATTGCAGACATTGTAGATGATCGGGATCTCACCGACCGAACCGTTCGGCAGCGGCAGGCGATGCTGGCTCTGGTAGGAGCTCATCCAGGCGCCGGAGCGTTTGGAAGAGCGCGCAAAATAATCGCCGAGGAACATAGCGACCAGCCTGTCCTCGCGATCGCGGATTTCGAAGACCCGCACATCGGGATGATAGACCGGCACATCCTTCTTCTCGATGGCGCGGATACCGAACAGGCGCTCGGCAACATCGAAGCAGGCGTCGATGATCTTTTCGAGCTGGAGATAGGGCTTCAACTCGGCTTCGGAGAAATTGAACTTTTTGGCGCGCAGCTTTTCGGCGTAGTAGCGCCAGTCCCAGGGCATGACCTCGTGGTTGCGGCCCTCGTCCGCAATGAGCGTGGCAAGCTCCGCCTCCTCCTCGCGCGCCCGCGCCACGGCCTTTTCCCAGACCTGCATCAACAGCCCGTTCACCGCATCCGGCGTTTTCGCCATGGTGTTGTCGAGCTTCAGCGCGGCAAAATTCGCGTAGCCGAGCAGCTCGGCCTTTTCCGAACGCAACGAAAGCGTATCCTTCACGATGCCGCGATTGTCCGTCTCGCCGTCATTCTCGCCGCGCGCCACCCAGGCGCGGAACGCCTGCTCGCGCAGGTCCCGGCGGGCGGAGGAGGCAAGGAAGGGCTCGATGATCGAACGCGACAGGGTGACGGCATAGCGCCCATCCTGCCCGCGGTCCCGCGCCACCGACGCCATGGCGTCCTTCAGATAATCCGGCAGGCCGTCCAGCGCCTCGCCCTCGTCGAGGAACAGCGCCCAGCTCTTCTCGTCGGCAAGCACGTTCTGCCCGAATTTCGCGCCGAGACCGGCCAGCGTCTCATTGATCGCCGAGAGACGGTCCTGCTCGGGCTTCGCGAGCTTGGCGCCCGCCTTCACAAACCCCTTCCAGTGCCGCTCCAGCACGCGCACCTGCTCCAGCGAAAGGTTCAGGCCCGCGCGGCCTTCCCACAGTGCATCGATGCGCTTGAAGAGCGCGGCATTGGTGCCGATCTTCGAATAGTGCCGCGACATTTTTGGCGCGATGTGGCGTTCCAGCGCTTGGATCGTGTCGTTGGTGTTCGCACCGGCGCGGCTCCAGAACAGGGCAGAGACCCGAGACAGCGCGTCACCCGCGATCTCCAGCGCCACGACCGTATTCTCGAAGGTCGGCACGTCGGGATTGCCGGCGATCGCGTCGATCTCCGCCTCATGGGCCGCTAACGCCGCATCGAAGCTCGCCGCAAAGGCCTCGTCCCTTACGAGATCGAACCGCGGCAGGCCGTTGAGGCCGGTCCATTCGACGAGGGCGGGATCGATCGGCGTTTCGGTCATGGGAGATCCTTTCTGGCAAATCACTGTGCGGCGAATATAGGAACGGACGAGGGGCTTGGTACAGGGGAGCGGCACAAAAACCGGGAACAGAACCCCCGCTGCCGCGTTAGACCGGCTGCGGCACCCTGCCTCTTGACGCGGACGGCAACTTCGGTGAAAACAATCCGGTTCGCGGCCTTTTGACATCCTTGCCGCGACGAACCCTGGTGCCGGGCCCCTCTGGCGAGAGTTTTTACGGCGCTCTCGTGATGTCGGTACCGCCAGCAATTAGCCGGCGGATTCAAACGCACATGAACATCCTGACCATGCCTTACCCGCATGCCCGTCGTGGTATGCGCAATCTCACTTCCCGAACCTCCGTTGATATGGAGGCGCTGTCATGATCGGCAACGGCGAAGGCAAGACCACCCTCTCCTATCTCAAATGGGCCTTCATCTCGACGGTCATCGGCCTCGCGCTCGGCGCGTGGCTGGGCTGGCAGACGACCGGAACGATTTCCGGCATGGCGACCGTATTCTTCATCTGTACCGTTCTCGCGGTGCTGGAGATTTCGCTCTCCTTCGACAATGCCATCGTGAATGCCAACAAGCTCAAGGACATGACGCCGGTCTGGCAACACCGGTTCCTGACCTGGGGCATCGTGATCGCCGTCTTCGGCATGCGCATCGTGTTCCCGCTCCTGATCGTCGTCATCGCCGCCGGCATCGGCCCGATCGACGCGCTCATCCTCGCTGCCCGCGAGCCGGCGGAATATGCCCGCATCATGAACGAGGCGCATCTGCCCATCGC
>NZ_JBLZPK010000074.1:79180-97082 GCF_049199905.1 Shinella sp. M27 | reverse complement strand
CGCTGCCCGAACCGATCTCGACCTTGGAGGCGAACGTCGCCTGCGCCCAGCCAAGCAGAGCCGACAGCATCTGGCCGGTCTGGTTCGAGTCGTCGTCGATCGCCTGCTTGCCGACGATGATCAGGCCCGGCTGTTCGGCTTCCGCGACGCCCTTGAGGATCTTGGCGACGGCGAGCGGGTCGACGGCATCGTCCGTCTCGACCAGCACGGCGCGGTCGGCGCCCATGGCAAGCGCGGTGCGCAGCGTCTCTTCGGCCTTGGCAGGACCGATCGAAACCACGACCACTTCCTCAGCCTTGCCGGCCTCCTTCAGACGCAGCGCCTCTTCCACGGAGATTTCGTCGAACGGGTTCATCGACATCTTCACATTCGCAAGCTCAACGCCAGAACCATCCGACTTCACGCGGATCTTTACGTTGTAGTCGACGACACGTTTGATGGGCACAAGCAGTTTCATGGAATAGTCCTTGTCGTCAGCAAAGCGTGCGGAAACGATCGGCCATCACGTCGAGAACTTCGTCGGGGTCGCGCTTCCACCAGTTGTTCGCAGAAAAGATCTCGACTTCACAGGGCCCGGCATAGCCTGCATGCTCAACGGCCTTGCGGATCGCCTTGAGATCGGCGACGCCGTCGCCCATCATTCCACGATCAAGCAGGACGTCGCGCGTATCCGCAAGCCAGTCGCAGAGATGATAACCGAAGATCCGGGCCTTGCCGGCTCGTGTCAGCTGAGGATCGAGGCCGCAGTCCCACCAGACATGATAGACATCGACGGCAACGCCGAGATTTGGCGCATCGACGACGTCGCAGATATCGAGAGCATCCCGCACCGTCGTCAGGCAAGATCTGTTGCCAGCATAAACAGGATGAAGCGGTTCGAGCGCCAGTTTGACATTGCACGCCGCCGCATAAGGCGCGAGATCCGCAACGCGATCAGTCACGATCTTCAAGCTTTCGGCTGTCCCCTTCGTTTCGGGATGCACGCCCCCCACCACGATCGTCAGCACAGCAGCCCTGAGCCCGGCAGCCATGTCGATGGAGGCCTTCGCATCGTCGAGAACCGCAACCCTGTCCAAGGCCTCCGTCCCGACGAGAAACGGCGTACGGCAAAGCCCGGCCACGGAAAGGCCCGCTGCCCGCACCCGCTCGCCAAGTTCGATCGCGCGCGTGCCGATCTCCCTGCGCCAGAAGACGATCGAACCGAAACCGCGCGCAGCGCAGGCGTCGATGACACGCTCCGGCGCCCATCCCGCTCCATGACCTTCGAGATTATGGCCGAGGCTGGCGGTGTTCAGCGCCAGTGCGGAATGATCGCTTGAAAAATCACGCATCGTCAGACGCCATAGAGGGCGAGCAGCTTCTTCATGCGCTCGACCGCAAGCTCGGGATCCCGCAGCAGGCCGCACTGGTCGGCAAGGCGGAAGACTTCGACAAAATAGGGCAGCGGTCGCATGGCCTGGGCGCCGTTCAGCATCACGAAATGATCCTGGAAGCCGTTCAGCCAGGCAAGGAAGACGACGCCCGTCTTGTAGTATTGCGTGGGGGCTCGGAAGATAAGGCGCGCGAGCGGCACGGTCGGATCGAGCGTCGCGCGGAAGGCCGCCCTATCGCCCTTGCCCAACTGCTCCACCGCGTAAGCCGCAGCCGGCGCAAGCGGATCAAAGATGCCAAGCAAAGCGTGCGAAAACCCCGCATCATCGCCTTCGATCAATTCCGGATAATTGAAGTCGTCGCCCGTATACATTTTCACCCCGGCCGGAAGGCGGCGGCGCATGACGATCTCCTTCTCCTTGTCGAGAAGGGAAATCTTAATGCCGTCCACCTTGGCCGCGTTCGCTTCGATGACGGCAAGCGCCGTCTGCATGGCGGGCTCGAATGCCTCGTAGCCCCAATAGCCGGCAAGCTGCGGGTCGAACATGTCGCCGAGCCAATGTAGGATCACCGGCTCGTCGCAGGCAGCGAGCACATCGGAATAAACCTTGAGATAGTCCTCCGGCCCTTTCGCGACGCGCACGAGAGCGCGAGACGCCATGAGGATGAGGCGACCGCCGAGCTTCTGGATAGCGTCAGCCTGCTCCAGATAGGCCCGGCGCACATCGTCCAGACTTTTCACCGATGCGAGGTCCAGGTGATCCGTGCCGCAGCCATTGGCGACGAGGGCATCCGGAAGCTCCTCGCGCGTGCGGCGGATCAGTTCCAGCGCACCGGGCCAATCGAGCCCCATGCCGCGCTGCGCCGTATCCATCGCCTCTGCAATGCCGAGCCCAAGACCGGCGAGGTAACGGCGGAATTCCATCGTCTTCGCCCAATCCACCGTGGCACGCCCGGAGGGGTCGTTCGCGGTAAAGGGATCAGCGACGACATGGGCGGCGGAATAGACCACGCGCGCGGGATTTTCGCTAAGCGTTGCGGCCGCAATCGGCGTTCCGGTCAGAGCATATTCGCTACGGCGACCGGCGGTATCGGGAAGGACGATATTCATCGAAAGAACCTCAGAAGCGCGGGACAAGCATGCCGGCATCAGCCGGGATCGACAGTCCGGTTGTGTAGGGGAGCCGGCCGTTCGCGAGAGACGCGATCAATGTGCCGACCTCAGCCGGCTCGCCGACACGCGGGAAAAGCGTCAGACCCTGAGCCGCTCGATCGCGATAGGCCTCGATGACGGGTGCGGTCATCTCGGTGGCAATCAGGCCCGGCTGGACATCATAGACGGCAATGTTTTCCCGCCCGAGCCGTACGGCGAGCGCCTTTGACACCATCGAGGCCGCAGCCTTCGAGGCGCAATATTCCGAGCGCTGCTCCGCCACAGCAACGGCATTGGACGATGTGACATTGACGATCGAATGGAAGAGTGGCGCGCGCGCTCGGGCCAGCAAGCGGCGCGCGAAGGCCTGGCTCAAAAAGAACAGGGCCTTCGCGTTGATGGAAATGCACCGGTCCCAGCTTTCTTCCGAGACTTCCAGCATGTCGCCGCGCTTGAGCACACCGACACCGGCATTGTTGACCAGAGTCGTCAGCGGTCCGAGCTTCTCCTCGACGGCATCCAGTGCTGCTTCGTGGGCACCGATAGCGCCCACATCGAACGGGGCGGCCGCCACCGGAACACCCAGGGCGGCAATGCGGGCAACCGCAGCCGCCAGTTCGGCATCATCCGCCGGTCCGTTGACGGCGATTGCAAAACCTTCCTTTGCCAAGGCCTCGGCGACGGCGAGCCCGATACCGCGCGAAGAGCCTGTGACGAGCGCAACCGCCCTGGCAGACGCGGCACTCATGCCCGTGCACCCTTTTTCAGGAGTTCGCGTGCGATGATCATGCGCTGGATCTGGTTGGTGCCTTCATAGATCTGGGTGATCTTCGCATCGCGATAAAGGCGCTCCACCTCGAAACCGCGGATGTAGCCGGAGCCACCAAAAACCTGAACGGCATCGGCGGTGCGCTGTACGGCCACGTCGGCGGCAAAACATTTTGCAATGGAGCAGGCTTTTGTCGCATCCGCCCCGCTGTCGATCTTCGACGCGGCGGAATGGACGAGCAGACGCGCAGCCTCGATATCCTTCGCCATGTCGGCAAGCAGCCATTGCACACCCTGGAAATCGGAAATCGCCTTACCGAACTGCTTGCGCGTGCCGGCATAATCAAGGGCCGCCTCGAGGCCGGCCTGCGCGATGCCGACGGCGAGCGAGGCTATGCCGACGCGCCCCTTGTCCAGCACTGACATCATCATATGGAAGCCACGGCCTTCCGTGCCGAGCAGGGTATCGGCCGGCAGGCGCACGTCCGTGAAGTTCAGCGCACCGACTTGGCTGGCGCGCTGTCCCATCTTGTGTTCCTTGGGCCCTTTCTCGACACCGGCCGAATGCAGATCGACAATGAAGATCGACATGCCGCGGTTGCCGGCTTCCTTGTCGGTGCGGGCCAGCACAAAGCCGTAGTCGGCTACCGGGGCGTTGTGGATCCAGATCTTGCCGCCGTTCAGCCGCCAGCCGTTTCCGTCACGCTCGGCCGCGGTGCGGATGCCCGAAACGTCGGTGCCCGCCTCCGGCTCGGTGATGCAATAGGCAACCTTCGAGCGCATGCCGAGGATTTCGGGCAGTAGCGCCCGCTGGCTTTCCGTGCCGTGGCGGACCAGCAGGCTCGAAATAAGCTCGACTAGGCCGCACTGATCCGCAACTGAAGCATATCCCCGGCTGAGTTCCTCCATGACAAGCGCATAGGTGAGCGTGTCGAAACCCGGCCCACCCAGAGCCTCCGGCACACCGATGCCGAAGAGGCCAAGCTTGGCCATCTCGTCGTAGAGATCAGCGGGGAAGCGCTCCTCCCTGTCGAGTTCCTCAGCCAAGGGTCGGATTGTTTCGTCAGCAAAGGCACGCGCCATTTCGCGCACCTGCTCCTGCGTTTCGGTGAGATACATCTGCCTCGTCTCGCAACTAGTAACTATCTGGTTACATACATTCTGCCCTAGACAGACGTCAAGACGGAAAAAATCGCGAAGGCGAAATGTAGCTGCTTGCGCAGCCGTTTGGCTGCGTGCATATTATTCACTATTCAGTTACTTAGGGAGGAAAACATGCACCCGGGAGAAAAGCGGAAATTTGGCAGGACGGATCTCGAAGTCACAGCCTTTGGCTTCGGAACCGCGCCGCTGGGAAACATTTTCCGCGAGATCGACGAGGCGACATCGCAGGAAATGTTTGCTCATGCCTGGGAGGCTGGTGTGCGATTCTTCGACACGGCGCCGATGTATGGCCATGGCCTTGCCGAACTGCGGACCAGCCATGCCCTGCGCTGGAAAAACCGGGACGACTTCGTGCTCGCCTCCAAGGTCGGGCGACTGCTGCGCCCGGCGCGACGCGACACGATCGACTTCGCGCCCTGGACGAATGCCGCGCCCTTCACCATGCATTTCGACTACAGCTACGATGGCACCATGCGCGCCTTCGAAGACAGCCTACAACGGCTCGGGCTGGAGCGGATGGATATGTGCTTCATACACGACATCGACGTTTTCACGCGCGGGAGCGAGCAGCCAGAGGTATTCGAGCAGGCGATGGATGGCGCCTGGCGAGCGCTGGAACGACTGCGCTCGGAGAAGGTCGTGAAGGCGATCGGCGTCGGCGTCAATGAATGGGAAGTTTGCCACGAAGCGCTTCTACGCCACGACTTCGACTGCTTCCTGCTGGCCGGGCGCTATACGCTGCTCGAACAGGAAGCGCTGGATGCCTTCCTGCCGCTTTGCGAGCAACGCGGCGCGGCAGTCGTCGTGGGCGGCGGCTTCAACTCCGGCATTCTCGCGACCGGCGCCAGAGAGGGTGCGAAATACAACTACGCGCCGGCACCCCGCGATATCATGGAAAAAGTCGCGAAGATCGAAGCCGTTTGCGCGGAGCATGGCGTACCACTGGCCGCAGCTGCCCTGCAATTCGTCGTGGCCCATCCTGCCGTCCCTTCCTTCATGGCGGGTACACGCACCATCCAGCAGCTGGATCAGAATCTTGCCTGGTTCTCCCATCCCATCCCGGGCGACTTCTGGGCCGACCTGAAGAAGAAAGGCCTGCTGCGCGAGGATGCCCCGGTTCCGGCGTGATGTGGAATCAGCCCGCGCGGCAAGGGCGGCGCGGGCAACCCTAACGTATGAGGATTGCCCTGAAATCGTTGACGTTGGTGCCTGTCGGACCCGGCACGAACAGGTCGTCCAGCAGGTCAAACGCCGTCCAGGCGTCATTACCGGCGAGTAGGGCTGCGGGATCCACACCTAAACCGCGCAAGCGCTTCATGCTGGTGCCATCAGCAAACGCACCCGCATTGTCCTCCGAACCATCGATCCCATCCGTATCGGCAGCGAGCGCCACAAAGGAAACGCCCTCGCCAGCAAGCGCGAGCGACAGCAGAAACTCCGTATTGCGCCCGCCCTTGCCACGTCCCTTGATCGTCACCGTTGTCTCCCCGCCCGAGAGAATGACGACCGGACGCGAGAACGGGCGGCTGCGGCTGGCGACTTCACGGGCGATGGCCGCGTGCACGCGCGCAACGTCACGCGCCTCCCCCTCGATACTATCCGACAGGATGACGGCAGGTACGCCAAGCGCCGCCGCCCGTTGCGCAGCGGCTTCCAGTGAGAGACGGGCGGAAGCGATGACCTGTACCTCGTGCGTGGCAAAAACCGGATCGGCCGGTGATGGCGGTTCTCCCTCATTTCCGCCAAGCCAGGCCTCGATCGCCGGCGGCAGCGTAATGCCCCACGTCTTTACCAGTGCCCGTGCCTCCTCGCGGTCACCCGCATCCGGCACCGTCGGCCCACTCGCCACTTGCGCGGGATCATCGCCCGGCACATCGGAGACGACGAGCGTCACGACCTTCGCCGGATGGCAGGCGGCAGCAAGCCGTCCGCCCTTGATAGCGGAGACCTGCTTGCGGATGGCGTTCATAACGAAAATCGGCGCCCCGCTCTCAAGAAGCGCGCTGTTCAGCGCTGCCTCATCCTCCAGGGTCAGGTCACCGGGCGGCGCAGGAAGAAGTGCGGACCCGCCGCCACAGATCAGGGCAACGACGAGATCATCCGTGGAAAGCCCTTTAACGGCATCGAAAAGTGCCTGCGTGGCAGCAAGGCCCGCCGCATCGGGTACGGGATGTGCCGCCTCGAGCACACGAATGCGCCGACAGGGCGCAGCATAACTGTAGCGCGTGACCACGACACCTTCCAGCGGGCCATCCCAAAGGCGTTCGAAAGCCGCAGCAAGCTGCGCGGCACCTTTCCCGGCGCCGATGACAACAGTCCACCCCTTGGGCCGGGCAGGCAGATATGCACTCAGCGCCTTTTCTGGATCGGCGGCCTCGACCGCGGAACGGAAGAGTTCCGAGAGGAAGTTCTTGTCTTCGGGCTTCATGAGACCGCCATGGATACAGGATGTCGGATGGCTGGGCGCTAATTGCCGAAGCGCGCTGGCCGCTTCTGCTTGTAGGCAGAAAGCCCTTCCGTCAGATCTTTGGAGTCTGCCGCCACGGCGCCGGCCAGAACCTCCAGGACCCGCTCGCTTTCTTCGCCCTCAGCAGCGTTGATCAGCATCTTCGTCAACTCGGTGGCACGCGGCGAGCGTTTCAGCACCCGCGCCGCAGCGGCTTCTGCCGTCGCAGCCCCCTCGCCGGTTGCAACGACCTGATCGACGAGGCCGAGCGCAAGCGCTTCCTGCGCCGTATAAACCTCGCCGAAAAGCGCCATGCGGCGAACAAGCTGCGAGCCAAAGCGGCGCGATGCGCGCTGCGTGCCGGACCAGCCGGGAATGATGCCGAGGCCGGGTTCCGGCTGACCGATCTTCACATGCTCCTCGGCGATACGCAGATCGGCGCAGGCAGCAAGCTCCAGTCCACCCCCGAGCGCGTGACCGTTCAGCACCGCGATCAACGGCACGGTGAGACGCGCCAGTGCGTCAAAGGCACCATGCCCGTCACGCAGCCAGCGGCGTGAAAATGTTTCGGCGTCGAGGCTGCTCCAGGCCTCGATATCCCCACCCGCACAGAAGGACTTGCCGCCCTCGCCCGTAACGATCGCGACCCTGGCCTCCGAGCGCTCGATGATACGGCACGACTGCAGCACGGCATCGATCATATCCTCATCGATCGCATTCAGCTTTTCCGGACGCCGCAGGGTGATCCGTGCGATCTGACCGTCGATGGAAAGCTCGAGGCGCGGATCACTCACAACGCTAATCCCATGGTTTCCGCGCGAAACAGCGCATCGTCCATCACCTTGAGCATCTTGGAGACCCTCAGTGGCGTCGCGGCCTGATCCAGGACATCGCGCTGGAGGTCGAGACCCGGGGCGAGTTCGGTCACGACCAGCCCATCCGTATCAAGCGCGATCACGCAACGCTCCGTGACATAAGTGATCTCCTGCCCCTGCGCACGGGCGCGCTTGCCGGAGAAACTGACCTGATCCACCTCTTCCACGAACTTGGCGATGCGGCCCTCCTTGTCGATCACCAGGCGACCGTCCTCGACATGCATCTTGGCACCGGCATTGAAATTGCCGGAGAAGACGATCTTTTTCGCGCGCGAGGTAATGTCGACGAAGCCGCCGGCGCCGGCGGTACGATGCGGCGTCGCCGCGAGACGACTGACGTTGACGGAACCCTCGGCGTCAATCTCCAGGAAGGACAAGAGCGAGCAATCGAAGCCGCCAGCCTGGAAGTAGCAGAATTGATGCGGCGACGCGACGAAAGCCTCGGCATTGGAGGCGCAGCCGAACTTGAAATCGAGCAGCGGCACGCCGCCGACAGCCCCCTGTTCGATGACCCAGGTCACCTTGCCGTGCAGTCCTTCCTCGATGAGGATACGCGGTACATTGGCCGAAATTCCGAAGCCGATATTGACGGCCCAGCCGTCTTTCAGCTCTTGCGCCACGCGACGAGCGATGACCTTGCCGACATCGAGCTCCGGCAGTCGGAACGTTTCGAGCGGGCGGAATAGCTCACCCGAGATCGCCGGATCATAGGGGGTCGCCGTGGTCTGCAGCTGGTCTGGTGCCTCGACGATCACGTCGACGAGAATACCCGGTACCCGCACATCATGCGGACGCAACGTTCCGCTCGCCGCCACGCGCTTGACCTGCGCGATGACAAGACCGCCGGAATTGCGTGCCGCAAGCGCCATTTCCATCGCGCCGAGGGTCGCGCCCTCCTGCTCGAAGGTGAGATTACCCTTCTCGTCGGCCGTCGTTGCACGAATGATCGCGACATCGGGGCGGATCGCCGGAAAATGCAGCCAGTCCTCGCCCTCGAAGGCAACACGCTTGACGAGCGGCGCAGCGCGCGCGCTGGCATTCATCGCGCAGCCATCCTGATCGGGATCGACGAATGTTTCCATGCCGACCTTGGTCAAAACGCCGGGGCGCTTGGCAGCGCCTTCGCGCAACATGTCGAAGACGATGCCGGAGGGCACGTTCCAGGCGGCAAGCTCCTCTTTCAGGATCATCTGCCAGATGAGCGGCGGCTCGGCATTGCTCGGCCCGGAGGGATAGGAACCGCCGATGATCTTCACCAGCATGCCGGGCTTGGCGATGTGATCTACACCACGCGTGCCGAAGAAATCGCCTGCGGCAATCGGGTGGATGGAGGTAAGGCCACGCGGATGGCCCTCGCTGTCGAAGCGCTCGCCGAGTGCCCTCAGCACGGCATCCGGGCAGCAGAGGCCGGAGGAAGAATTCACAGCGACGACCGCCCCATCCCTGACGAGCTTGGCCGCCTCCTGCGCAGTCTTCACCTTCTTCATCGCCGATATCTCCGTTCCCAATTGCATTAAGTAACTAACTAGTTATAGATTAATCACGACTAAGGCAATCCGGCAAGCGAGATTTTCGCGTTGGGTGGCAATCAAGACGCGGGTATATTCGCCCCGCCAAGGAGGAGGCATGAACATCTATTTCCAGAAGCGTTTTCAGCGCGGTTTCGGCACCTATCCCCTGAAGGGAGACGAGCTCAGACAGGCTGTCGATGCCGCAATCGAAGCCGGATACCGGGCGTTCGACACGGCACAGATGTATGGCAACGAGGCCGATACGGGGGCAGCACTCGCCGCTTGCGGCGTGGCGCGTGCGGACCTCTGCATCACCACGAAGGTTCATCCGGACAACTACTCAGAGGAAAAATTCCTGCCATCCGTCGAGGCAAGCCTGAAGGCGCTACGGATCGACCGCGTGGATGCGCTTCTGCTGCATTGGCCGCCCGTCGGTGGCGACGTTGCCCCGTCCTTGCGCCTGTTGCAATCAGCTAGAGATCGCGGCCTCGCAGACACAATCGGCGTCTCGAACTATACAGCGCGGATGATGCATGTGGCTCGCACCGTGGTCGATGGGCCGCTCGTCACCAATCAGGTGGAATTCCACCCACTCGTCGACCAGAGGAAACTCCTTGCCGCTGCATCGGAGACAGGCATACCGCTTTCATCCTACGCATCGATCGCGCGGGGCGAAGTGTTCAAGCACGCTCTCTTTGCCGAGATCGGTCAGACTTACGGCAAATCTGCCGCGCAGGTCGTGCTCCGCTGGATTCTTCAGAAAGGCGTGCCCTTGAACACCATGTCGACGAAGCCGGAAAACATTCGGGCAAATTTCGACATCATGGATTTTACGCTGTCGTCCATCGACATGGACCGGATCGATACCCTGAACGCCACCGGCTATCGAATCATCAAGCCGGGACAGCTCCCCTGGGTTCCCGAATGGGATTGACGCAAAAGGGCGGCCGCAAGGCCGCCCTTCTCATTTGCAGTCCGTGGCCGATCAGGCGTTGCCGCGGATCATGTCCGATGCCTTTTCCCCGATCATGATCGTCGCCGCATTGGTGTTTGAGCCGACGAGGCTCGGCATGGCAGAGCTGTCGCAGATGCGGATACCATCCAGTCCGTGGACACGCAGCTGCGGATCGACCACCGACATCTCGTCCCGCCCCATCTTGCAGGTGCAGGTCGGATGGTAGGACGTGCGGCCATATTGGCGCGCATAGGCCACGTAGTCTTCGTGCGTGCGCACATTGCGGTCCGGGAAATGCAGCGCTTTGATATGCTTCTGAAGCGAAGCCTGGGCGAAAATCTCCTGGCTGATCTTCACGCCCTCGACGGAAATCTTCACGTCATCCGGGTCGGCGAGGAAATTCGGATCGACGACCGGCAACGCACGCGGATCGGCCGACCGAAGGCTGACCGTACCGCGTGACTTCGGTCGCAGCGTGTAGGAATTCAGCGTGATGCCGGAGGAGCCTTTCGGCACGCCGGGAACGCCGGCCTCTGCGCCTGCACCCGCGAGGAAATGGAACTGCAGGTCGGGCGTCGGGTTCGCCTTGTCGCCATACCAAAATGCGCCCCCCTCCACGACATTCGACGTGATGGGGCCGGAATTGAACAACGTGTATTGAAGGCCCGCCCAGATCGACCAGTGCAGCTTGTTGTACTTGTCGAGACTGTCGTGGTTCTTCAGCTCGGCAACGATGTCGACGCCGAAATGATCCTGCAGATTCTGCCCGACACCCGCCATGTCCTGCACGACGTCGATGCCATGGCTGCGCAGGTGATCTGCAGGGCCGATACCCGACAACATCATCAGCTTTGGCGTACCAATGGCACCTGACGTGACAAGCACTTCGCTGTCAGCCCGGGCGATCGTGCTTTTTCCATCGGCGATATATTCGACGCCAACGGCGCGGCGTCCTTCGAAGACGATGCGCAGGACAAGCGCACCCGTGACAACCTCTAGGTTCGGTCGCTTGAGAGCCGGCCGCAAGTAGCCGACTGCTGCCGAACAACGCCGATTGTTGCGCGTCGTCGTCTGATAAACGCCGGCGCCTTCCTGCACGAGGCCATTGAAATCGGGGTTATAGGGTATGCCCGCCTCCTGGCAGCTCTGCACGAAGGCACGCGTCATGCGCTGGGGCTCGGGGATGTTCGAGACGCCGAGCGGACCATCCGTGCCGTGCCAGGCACCGGAGAGGATCGAATTGCCCTCCGAGCGCAGGAAATACTTCTGGATGTCCTTGAAGCCCCAGCCTTCCGCTCCCTCCTCGACCCAACGGTCATAGTCGCCGGGCACGCCGCGGGTGAAAACCTCGGCGTTGATCGAAGAGCCGCCGCCAAGCACCTTGGCCTGCGCATAAAGGATCTCGCGGTTGTTGGCATGCTTCTGGGGGGCCGTCTTCAAACCCCAGGTCAACGGCCCCGTCGTCATCTTGGCAAAACCGACGGGCATATGGATGAGCGGATTGGTATCGCGCCCGCCGGCCTCGATCAGGCAAACCCGAATGGACGGGTTTTCCGAAAGCCGGGCAGCCAGCACGCAGCCGGCGGATCCGCCGCCGACGATGACATAATCATAGCCAGCCGACATCATGCAATCCAATGCGAACGCTTGCCGATCTCGACATGAACGGACTTCACCTGCGTATACTCCTCCACCCCGTAGATACCGGCCTCACGACCCCAACCGGATTGTTTGAAGCCACCAAGCGGCATTTCGGGGCCGCCCGCCATGATCGTGTTGACCCAGAAACGCCCCGCACGAACCCGGCGGCTCACCGTCAGCGCCTTATCGATATTCTTCGTCCAGACGCTCGCCGCAAGCCCATAAACGGTGTCGTTCGCACGCTGAATGGCTTCTTCCACCGTATCGAAATGCATGGAGCACAGAACCGGCCCGAAAATCTCGTCGCGTGCAATCGCCATGTCTCGCGAAACGCCGGAGAAGAGCGTCGGTGCGATATACTGGCCGCGTCCGAGATCGATGGCCTCTCCCCCCGTAAGCAACTTTGCACCGGCGGCCTTGCCTTGGGCGATATAGTCGAGGATCGTCGCGTTCTGCGCTTCCGTGGTGATGGCGCCGACCTGTGTACGCTCATCGAGCGGATCGCCGACCCGGATCTTTTTCATCTTTTCGACGAGCAGTTTTTCGAACTCGGCGGCAACCGAGCGCTCTACGATCAGGCGCGAAGACGAGACGCAGCACTGCCCGGTGTTGAAGCTGATACCGAAGGCCGCGCCATCGGCAGCATCTTCAAGATCGGAATCCGCAAAGACGATGATCGGATTCTTGCCGCCAAGCTCGAGGCCGAGCTTCTTGAAATTGCTGTCGGCGGCGGCATGCACACAGGAACGGCCGACGGCGGTCGAGCCGGTGAAGGAGAGCATATCGACATCAGGATGTTCGGAAAGCGCCTGGCCGATCGTGCGGCCGGAGCCGGTAACGATGTTGTAGACACCGGCAGGAAGGCCCGCCTCGGCCAGCACTTCGGCAAGCAGGAGCGTCGTCGCGGCTGTGACTTCCGAGGGCTTCACGACCATCGTGCATCCGGAAGCCAGGATGAAGGGCACGCGTTCGCACAGGATCAGGAACGGGAAGTTCCACGGCGTGATCAGGCCGACGACGCCGATCGGCTCACGCAGCACCATGCCGAACAGATCGTCGCCAAGCGAATTGAAGCTATCGCCATGCAGCATGCGGGCCGCACCGGCACCGACTTCGAAGCAGGCGATGCAATGGTCGATCTCACCGCGTGCCTGGGAAATCGGCTTGCCGTTTTCCAACGCTTCCCAGTAGGCGATCTCGTCGCGACGGCGACGCAGGATTTCGGCGACGCGCAGCAGGACGCTGCCGCGCGCGGCACCCGAAAGGCCGGCCCAGCGGCGGTCCTCGAAGGCGCGGCGCGCCGCAGCGACGGCGGCGTTCAGGTCATCGACCGTGCAGCGAACCGTCCGCGTGACTGGTGTCCCGTGGCCTGGCGACGTGCGTTCGAAGTGCTCCGTCCCGTCCTTCCACTCGCCATCAACAAAAAAGCCGAAGGCGCGCGCTGCGGTCGGGGCAGAAAGGAACTGGTTTTTCTGGTCCATGGGATAGCTCCACTTCGATAGGTCTTACGCCGCGATGGCGATCTGGGTCTTCAGGTCCCGCGGCCGATTACCGAGGGTTTCGAAAGCCTCCTGGATAGTGTCCAGGGAAAAGCTCGCCTTGGTGAAATCATCCGTGCGGAATCGGCCGTGCGACAGGAGGGTCAGCGCATCGTGCATATCCTGCCCCATGCCGGCAACCGACCCCTTGAGGCCCCCCTCCTCCAGAACGGTCCGGAGGATATCGACCGGAACCGTTTCACCCGGCGCGGTGATACCGAAAAAGGCGACATGTCCGCCGCGGCGCGTCAGGTCAAAAGCCTGTTCATAGAGCTTTCGATTGCCGACGCTCTCGATGACGAGATCCGCCCCGCGCCCGCCGGTCATCCGAAGCACGGTCGCTTTCAAATCCGCCGGATCGGAGACCGCGGCGTCCGCTCCGGCGTCAAGCGCCATGCGGCAGCGATCGGGCGACAGATCGACCACGATGATCGGCGCCACACCGACGAGCCGCATCATCTGCACATGCAGATTGCCGATCGGTCCGGCACCGAAGATCACGACGGACTGCCCGAACCCTACAGCAGCCTTGCGCGCGGCGCGAACGACACAGGCAACCGGCTCGGTAAGAGCAAGTACCTCGTCGGGAATACCGGTCTCGACTGGGATTGCAAGACGCGCAGGCACGGCGACGAATTCGGCAAAGGCCCCATCCCGGCCGATGCCTACCTGGGTG
Organism: Shinella sp. M27; assembly: GCF_049199905.1. Lineage (NCBI taxonomy): Bacteria > Pseudomonadati > Pseudomonadota > Alphaproteobacteria > Hyphomicrobiales > Rhizobiaceae > Shinella > Shinella sp. M27. The sequence continues at coordinate 82,984 of NZ_JBLZPK010000074.1, read as the reverse complement.
ACCTCGGTGCAGTTCAGCACCTCGTTGCGACGGCACCAGAAGCAGGTGCCGCAACCGATATTGATATCCACGACGACGCGCGTACCCACCGCAAGGTGGCGCACATTCGCACCGCGCACCGCGATCGTTCCGCAGAATTCATGACCGGGGATTAACGGAAGTTTGTCCGCGGCGTAGTGGCCGTTGAAAATATGCACATCCGTGCCGCAGATGCCCGTCCGTGTCACCTGGACCAGAACATCCTCGGGGCCGATGGTCGGCACCGGAACGTCGCGGAGTTCAAAACGCTTCGGTGCAGTCAGGACAGCGGCGCGCATAGTATTCATCGCCATCCCTCACTTCACCGTGCGCAGTTTGGCGCGGTCGATCGTCAGTGCGATGGCAACGATCAGGACGAAACCGAAGACGATCTGCTGACGCGTGGCATCGATCTCGAAATAGAGCATCGAGGCGCGGATGACGGCAACGATAAGCGTGCCGATCACCGTATTGACCACACCGCCGACACCGCCCGTCAGCGGTGTGCCGCCGACAAGAACCGCAACGATGGCCGGCAGCAGGAAGCCGTTGGCGATGGTCGGCGCGCCGCCGGAAAGTTTGACCGCGAAGAGCAGGCCGGCGATGGCGGCAAGGGCACCGGAAATCGCAAAAGCCAGAATCTTGTAACGCGCAACGTTGAGGCCGGACGCGGCCGCCGCAAGTTCGCCGGCACCGACGGCTTTCAGGGCGCGACCGAGCGTCGTCCGCCGTTCGATGAAAAGGCAAATCGCGACGAGTACGGCGGCGATGAGCAATTCATGCGGGATGCCCCATGTATGACCGATCATCCAGCCGAAGGTTTCGTTGCGCTGCGTCGCATCCATGTTGAGCGCCCGCTGGCCAGAAAGCCATTGCGCAATCGAGAAGGCGACGCCGCCGACGGCGAGCGTCGAAATGAAGGAGGGCACGAAAAGGCGCGTCGTCACGTAGCCGGAGAGCATGCCCAGCAGAAAACCCGCGAGCACGCAGAGCACTGCGACCCACGCCCCCATCGACGCGAGATAGACCGAGGCGACGACCGTCACCATATTGGCCATGGACTGGGCCGACAGATCGATGCCGCCGATATAGATGGCAAAGGTCAGCCCGAGCGCCATGATGAACAGCGGTACGATATCGCCGGCGATGCCGAGCAAGTTCGAAGGACGCAGGAAACCCGGATCGTTGATGCCGACGATGGCGATGAGCACGACCAGCGTGATCCAGGGCAGGTGCGGTTTGAGGCGCTGAATATCCATTTGTCCCTCAGATCATGTAGTGCAGCAGGTCGAAGGGCGTGGGCTTAGCGCCCGGCTCGCAGGCGAATTGCTTCTGCATGCGCCCGTCCTTGACGACGATGATGGTGTGCGACAGGCCGATCGCCTCTTCCAGCGTATCGGCGACGAGCACGATTCCGACACCTGCCGCGCTCATCGCGCGGATCATGTCGTAGACGTCTTCTTTCGCCCCGATGTCGAGGCCGCGTGTCGGGTGGTCGAGCAGCATGATATCGGAGCCGCCGGAACGCCACTTGGCGAGCACGACCTTCTGCTGGTTGCCGCCCGAAAGATTGCCGCAATCGGCAAACTCCGAATGCGCCTTGATCGAGAGCTTCTTGATCCAGTCGCGCGCCAGGGCGCGCTCTTCGGCAACCCGCAGAACGCCGCTACTCGAATGGTTCCGCATCTGCGAGAGCGTCATGTTCTCGTAGACATTCATGCCGGCAACAATGCCTTCGATCTTGCGCTCGCGCGGCACATAGCCGACGCCATGCGCGACGGACTGACGCGGCGAATAGCCATTCGCGTTGGCACCCTTGATCTTCAACTGGCCGGTCACGGGCGTCAGCATGCCGTAAATCGTGCGGAGAATTGCCTCGCGCCCGGAACCTTCCGTACCGACAAGGCAAAGAACCTCCCCGGCATGCACCTTGAACGAAATATCCTGGATACGGCCCGGCAGCCCGACACCCACCATCTCTGCCAGTACTTTCGACTGATCGAAGGGCTGTTGCAGATGCTCGCGGTAATACTGCTTGTCGACGTTACGGCCGACCATCTTGTGCTGGATCGCCTCGGCTGTGGCGCCGCCGCGTTCAACCACATCGACGACCTCGCCGTCTTTCATGACGTAGATGCGATCGGAAAGCTCCATCACCTCGTCCATGCGGTGCGAGACGAAGATGAAGGAGGCACGGGTCGTCAGTTCCCGGACAAGCTTGAAGAGTAGCGCCACCTCGTCCTTTGAAAGAACGGACGTCGGCTCGTCGAGCAGGATGACGAGATCGCCCTTCACGCGCTCTTCCAGCGTCAGAACCTTAGCCAACTCGACGAGCTGGCGCTGGACGAACGAGAGCTTCGACGTCACCATCCCAGGATCGATATCGAGTTTCACCTTGGCGAGCTGTGCCTTGGCCGCATTCGCCATCGCCTTCCAGTCGACCACGCCGAAGCGTACGAACTGACGCTCGTAGCCAAGGAAGATATTCTCCATGACCGTCAGGTTTGGGATCAAGGACTGTTCCTGGAACACCATCCCGATGCCCTTCTCCATCGCCTGACGCGGATTGGCGAAGCGGACGGATGTGCCGTTGATGAGAACCTGACCGCCATCCGGCTGGTAAGCGCCGTAGATGACCTTCATCAAAGTGGACTTGCCAGCACCGTTTTCGCCTACGAGGCCGACGATTTCGCCACGCTTGATGTGGAAGTTGATGGATTTCAGCGCATGGACGCCCGGGAATTTCTTGTCGACGGATTTGAGTTCGTACATGACGCGCCTCACTTCACGAAGGAAACCATCTTGCGGTCGGTGGAAAGCACCACGGCAAGAATGACGAGGAGGCCCAGCACGCCGTCCTGGAGGAAATCGGGCAGGCCGATAACGACCATGCCATTGTCGATGACATTGACGATGAGCACACCGACGAGCGCGTTCCACACACCACCGATGCCACCCCAGAGCGCCACACCGCCGACGACCACCGAGGTGATAGAAACGAACATGAAGTTCGCGCCGGTCACGGATTCCGCCTGCCCGATGCGGGCCACGACGAGGATCGCGGCGATGGCATAGAAGACACCGGCCAGCGCAAAGCCCGTGACACGCACACGTGTCACATTGAGCCCCGAGGCGTGCGCGAGATCCTCACCACCGCCAACGGCGTAGAAGTTGCGGCCCAGCGTCGTGTGCGTCTGGATGAACCAGCCGATGAAGAGGAAGAACGCCGCGATGTAGATCATCAGCGGAAAACCGAGCCAGCGGACCGTAAGCAGGCCGCGGAACGTCGCATCGCTCACCTTCACGATATCGCCACCGGTGAGCAGGATTGCCGCCCCCGTACCGACAAAGCCCATGGCAAGGCTGGCCATGAAGGACGGAATTTTCAATTTCACATGCACCAGCCCGTTCAAAAGCCCGATCAGGCCACCGAGAACGAGCACCAGGGGAATAGCAATCCAGCCAAGCCCTGCCAGCGAACCGCCAAGCTGGGCGAAGATGAAAGCGAAGGAAACCGCCGTCAGCGAGACCGTTCCTTCCATGGAAAGGTCGATCGATCCCATGACGATGATGAACGTGACGCCAACGGCAACCATCAGGGCCGGGGCCGCCGCAATCGCGATACGGGCGAAGTTCCGCAACGAAAAGAAGGTCGGGTTGAGCGCGGTGAAAAAGATCACAAGCGCGATCAGCACCAGGAGCGGCGCCCATTTGATCAAGGTTTCGCGCGATAGGCGACGTGTCACGTCAGACACCCCTCTCATGAAATTTCGCAGGAGATGAGGC
>NZ_JBLZPK010000074.1:0-79151 GCF_049199905.1 Shinella sp. M27 | reverse complement strand
TGCCCAATCAGGACTTGTACTGGATCTGGCCGTTCGACGGCCCCCAGAAGTCCTTCCAGTCGTAAGCCGGCACGGAATCGAGGTACTTCGCCTTGAACTCCGCGGCATCCTTGGCCGTGACTAGGATCGTCGGGCCATAGAATTCGCGGTGTTCCTTCGGCTCTTCCGAAGGTTTGAAGGTGCCGATGGCGGCATGATAGGCAAGAGCCGCGCTGATGCCGCCGCCCCAATGCGGGTTGGTGAAGACAGTGGCGAGAAGCTGGCCGTCCATGACCATCTGCACGGCTTCAGGATTGCCGTCATAAGCGACGATCGGCATGTTCTCGATGCCCTCGGCGCGCAGCGCCTCGATCACGCCATAGGCGATGTTGTCATTGGCGCAATGCACGCCCTTGATCTTGTCGCCGTAGCGCGTGAGGAAGGAGGCCATGAGGGCCGCTCCCTTCTGGGTATCCCAGTCCGCCGGCTGCGCATCGAGCAATTCGATCTTCGGAAAATCCTTCAGCGCGTTCTTGAGGCCCGCCAGACGTTCGACGGCCGGATTGTTGGCCGCGATGCCACCGAGATGGACCACGCCGCCCTCGCCACCCATGGCTTCGAAGAGAATGCGGGCAGTCTGTTCAGCCGGCTTCTCGTCCGACCAGGTCATGTGCGATACGTAGTTGTCGCCGAAATCCCAGGGATGCAGGTCGTCGGTCTTGTTCCAGATCGTCGAGATATAGGCGCCGGCGGCCTGAACGGCCTCGACGACCGGGCGGGCGTTGGGGCTGTCATTGGCGTCGCAGGCAATGGCGCAATTGCCGTTGTTCTTGGCAAGGAAGGCCTTGATGTCGGCCAGCGACTTCTCCGTCGAGCCCTCGTTGATGAGGCTCACCAGCGCACTCTTCGGCTTGCCGAGCGATTCCACGAAGGCCTCGCCGCCGGAAACGACGGAATTCCAGTAAGCAGATGCGCGGTCACGGTAGCTCCAGGCAATCGCCGGATCGGTCAGCGCCGCACGCGCGCTTCCGCCGCCGAACAGGCCCGGCACCGCGACCGCGCCCAGTCCGGCAGCCGTGGCAAACAGAAAATTGCGGCGACTGACCGTCTCGCGCTCGATGAAATCCTTGATAAAGGTCGACATTCTTTCCTCCCAAATCCCCGATTGAAACGCTTCCCGCGTTACCGCTGGCCCGACTGCCGACAAGGATAACCTTGCCCTCAGGTGAGACGCCCCAGCGTGCCTCTCACGCCAATTAACGCACTAACTAGTTACTTCTTTAGTTTTGCGCAAGTCAAGTGGTTTTCAGTAGGATGACAACAGGCAATCGCACCGACCGGCTTTGACGGATGGCAATGCGTGCGTGTATGAGTTGCAGCGAAGACATCACGACTGCGCCAAAGGACAGGCTGAAAACATGACCGGCGAACAGATAGAAAAACCGGGACGCAAACCGCGCATTCGCGATGCCGAGGCGACCAAGGCACGCATCCTCGATGCTGCCAAAAAAGAATTTGCGAAGAATGGCTTAGGCGGCGCACGCGTCGATGACATCGCCGAAAAGGCGAAGGCCAACAAGCGCATGATCTACCACTATTTCGAGAGCAAGGAAGGCCTGTTCCAGACCGTGCTCGAGGATGCCTATCTCGACATCCGCAGCGCCGAGCAGAAGCTGCATCTGGAGGATCTCGACCCGAAGGCGGCACTCGAGAAGCTGGTGCGCTTCACCTGGGAATACTATCTGAAAAACCCGGAATTCCTGACCCTGGTCAACAGCGAAAACCTGCATCGCGCCAAGCACCTGAAGAAATCAGAGATCATCAAGGTTTCAAGCCGCAAGCTGGTCAACATGGTCTCGACCATCCTGGAACGGGGCGTGGCAGCAGGCGTATTCCGCAATGACGTCGACCCCGTGCAGCTCAACATCACGATCGCGGCCGTCGGCTACTACTATCTCACGAACCGCTTTACCGGTACGATCATCTACGAACGCGACCTCATGGCCAAGGACGCCCTGGAGCAAAGGATCCAGTTCAATATCGAAACGATCACGCGGCTCGTCACCGTTTGACATGACCTGTCGGCAAAACATGTGATGAAGCGAAAGGGCATCAAGGAAGTCGCTGCGGCCGCCGGCGTTTCCGTGGCAACCGCCTCCTACGTACTGTCGGGCACGGGCCGCCCCTCCGCGCAAACGCGCAAACGGGTGCTGGAGGTTGCCGATCAGCTCGGCTTCATTCGCGATGCATCGGCAGCCCGCCTGCGCACCGGTAAATCCAACCTTGTCGGTGTCATTCTCAACAACATTATCAACCCTTTCTTCAGCGAACTCGTCGCTTCCCTGGAAGCGACCGTCTACGAGGCGGGTGGACTGACGCTTCTGGCGACCGCCCAGAACGATCTCGTCCGGCAGGAACAGCTTCTCGCCTCTATGGTCGCGCAGGGCGTCGGCAGCGTCATTCTTTCCCCCGTTCACGGCAGCACCACTGACGATCTCGCCCCCATCCTTGCTCACGGCCTTCCGCTCGTCGTCTGTGTCCGCGACGTTGTCGGCAGCCAGGCGGCCTTTGTCGGCGTAGATGACGAAAAATCGGGCTATCTCGCCGCGGAATGCCTGCTTGCTGCCGGACACCGCTCCATCGTCTTTATCGGCGGATATCCGCACACCACGACATGGGATGGCCGCTGCGTAGGCATCCGCAAGGCGCTCGCGGACGCCGCATTGCCGGAAGCGGCCTGCCGGATGCTGCCGGGCCTCATGCATCCCGACTTCGCAGAAGAAAAGATGCTTCTCCTTGCCTCTCAAGGCATGCTGCCGAATGCCGTGATCTGCTTCAATGACGATCAGGCATCGGGCGCGTATCGCGCGTCCCGCAAACTCGGAATGATCGTCGGCCGTGACATATCCATCATTGCCTTCGACAACATCCCGCAAGGCCGGATCCTCGATCCGGAACTGACGACCGTCGACATCCAGCCGGCACTCATCGGTCGAACCTCCGCGGAATTCGCCCTTCGCAGGATCACCGCGAAAGAGACCTCTGCTCCGCGCCGCACACTGGAACCCGCCCTCATCCGCCGCGCCTCTGTCATCTCCACCTGAATCTCATCCCAACAAACGCTTTCCGCTTGACTATGGGCGATGATTGATTAAACGTTTCAAGTAACGGACTAGTTACATACTAGGAAGCAAGATGGAGACGGATTACATTGTCGTCGGCGGAGGATCGGCCGGTTGCGTGATTGCGGCGCGACTTGCGGAGCAATCCGATATCACGACCCTCCTGCTGGACGCGGGTGAGCGCGATCGATCCGTGCTTTTCCATTGGCCTGCGGGCTTTGCGAAAATGACCAAGGGGATCGCCAGTTGGGGTTGGTCCACCGTGCCGCAGAAACATCTTCAAGATCGTGTGCTCTGGTTCACGCAGGCGAAAGTGATCGGGGGCGGCTCCAGTATCAACGCGCAAATCTACACCCGCGGCAACAGCCGCGATTATGACGCCTGGGCCGACGAACACGACTGCCCAGGCTGGGCCTATCGTGACGTCCTGCCCTACTTCAAGCGCGCCGAGGGAAACGAGCGGTTTTCAGAACCATTCCACGGCATCGACGGCCCCCTCGGCGTCTCGATGCCACGCGCCACGCTGCCGATTTGCGAGGCCTTCGTGCGTGCCGGTCAGCAATGGGGCATGCCGTATAATCCTGACTTCAACGGACGGCAGCAGGCCGGCGTCGGTTTCTATCAACTGACGCAACGGGATGCACGCCGCTCCTCTGTTGCCGGCGCCTACCTTCGCGACGCCGAGACACGCACCAATCTGACAGTCGAAACCGGAGCGCAGGTTCGGCGCATTCTCATCAGCGGTGGCCGCGCCACCGGCGTCGAAATGATGGACGGTACGGTGCACCATGCGCGCCGTGAAGTTATCCTGACGTCGGGCGCCATCGGGTCTCCACGACTTCTGATGCTGTCAGGGATAGGGCCGGCCGATCATCTGCGTTCCGCAGGTGTGGACGTGCAACATGATCTGCCAGGTGTCGGCGAAAATCTGCAGGACCATATCGACATCTGCGTGCTGGCCGAATGCTCGGGGCGGCATTCCTATGACGGCGTGCTCCGGCCAGACCGGATGATCGCCGCCGGGCTGCAATATCTTGCCCTCAAATCCGGGCCGGTCGCCTCCTCCCTCTTCGAGACGGGCGGCTTCTGGTATGCCGACCCCGAGGCGCGCTGGCCGGATATGCAGTTCCATCTCGGCCAGGGATCCGGCATCGAAAAAGGCATCGCCACGATCAACGGCTGGGGCATTACCCTGAATTCCGCGCTCATGCGCCCACGATCCCGCGGCACGGTGCGCCTCGCCTCCTCCGATCCTGCGGCGGCCCCGTTGATCGACCCGAATTACTGGTCCGACCCCTATGATCGGGACATGTCGCTGCGCGGTCTGGAGATGGCCCGGGAAATCCTGCGCCAACCGGCCCTCTCCCCCTACTTGCGTCGTGAAGTGTTGCCCGGCGATGGCGTTACGGATCGCAAGGCGCTGCTCGATTACGCGTGCCGCATGGCCAAGACGGACCACCATCCGGTCGGCACTTGCCGCATGGGCATCGACGACATGGCTGTAGTCGATCCTGAGTTGCGGGTGCATGGCCTTTCCGGCCTTCGCGTGTGCGACGCCTCGATCATGCCGCGCATCAATTCATCGAACACCAATGCGCCGACCATCATGATCGGCGAAAAGGCCAGCGATCTCATTCGCGGCCTGCCACCCCTGCCTGCGGCCGACCTGAAAGAGGAGCGGAGCCGCCAGCGGGAACTGGCCTGAACACTTTAGGAATGGGAGGAAATCATGAAAGTTTATGGAATGCAGCATGTGGGCTTCACGGTGCCCGATCTTGACGAAGCTGTAGCGTTTTTCACCAACCTGTTCGGCGCGGTCGAATGCCTGTCGACCGGCCTTGTCGATGTCGACGACGAATACATGCGCCGGCGCCTTGGCGTGGCGGGCAACACGCGCATCGAGGATATCCGGGTGCTGCGCATTGGCAACGGCACGAACCTGGAGATCTTCCGCTATTCCGGCGATGCCGAGCCCGATGCACCGCTGAAGCGCAACAGCCAGCCCGGCGGCTATCACCTCGCCTTCCAGGTGGACGACTGCACCGCCGCAGCCAATCGGCTCCGCGCTGAAAACGTCGAAGTTCTGGATGGACCGACCTATGTCGACGGCGGCCCCATGGAAGGGCTGACATGGTGCTATCTGAAAGCACCGTGGGGCCAGTTCATCGAAATCGTCAGCATGGATGGGCCGTTGGGTGCCGAACGTGCGGGCGGTCCCGCGCAATGGTCGCCCGTAGCCACCTGATCTAGCCACAACATGCCGCAAGTGGCCCCGCACCGCCTGCCGTTTCATCTTTTGGTGAAACGTTTCAACAGCGGGATTCCAGAGGAGGAAAGAATGCGAAAAATACAATCCTTGGCTTATGCGACGGCATTCTGCGTCGTGACGGCCAGCTCGGCCATGGCCGAAAAGCCGTTTGAGGGCGTCGAGCTCAAAATGCTTGGGATCGGCGACACATCCGTGACCCGCCTTGCTCCGATCGTCGGGGAGTTCGAAGCGCTAACCGGCGCGAAGGTACAGATCGACATGCTCCCCTATCCCGGGCTTGTCGACAAGATCATCATCGAAGCGAGTTCCGACTCGCCCTCCTATCAGTTGCTGTGGGTCGATAGCCCTTGGGTTGGCATGCTCGGCGAAGCCGGCGCGCTCGTCGACCTGACGGACTTTGCCAAACGCGACGCCGCAGAAATCAGGCTCGACGACATCATTCCCATCCAGCTTCAGGAAAACACCTGGCAGGGCCAGCTTCTCGCCTTTCCTGCCTCTGGCATGACCTGGCTCAACCAGTACCGCGCCGACCTTTTCGAAAACGCCGAGGAACAGGCCGCATTCAAGGCAAAATACGGCTACGATCTTGCGGCGCCCACGACCTGGGATCAGTATCGCGACATCGCCGCGTTCTTCACCCGCAAGAAGGGTGAAAAAGCCGGCGGCAAGGCGCTCGAAAACGACCTCTATGGCGTCAGCCAGTCCTACAGCCGCGTGCAGGGCGCCATCACGCACGACTATTTCCCGTTCATGCGTTCGTTCGGCGGTGATTATTGGGATCCCGCGACCGGGCTGTGCGCCATGACGGGCGAACCGCACATCAAGGCGGCCGAATACATGAAGTCGCTGATCCCCTTTAACCCGCCGGATTATCTCGGCCTGATGTGGGACATCCAGTCCGGCTACATGGAGCGTGGCGAGGCCGCACAGGCCGCCTACTGGTCGGTCCGCTCGGTGCGATTGACCAACCCCGCCGAAGCCAAGCTCGCGGAAATCGGCAAGGCCGGCTTTGCGGCCAACCCGACTGATGGCGGCAAGGCTGAGCCGACCTATACCGGCGCCCTCTCCTTCGCGATCAACGCCAAGGTTTCCGACAAGGAAAAGGAAGCCGCCTGGGCCTTCATCAAATGGTCGACGAGTGAAGAGCTGATGCGACGCTTCGCCAAGGAAGGCAACGGCGTCAGCCAGTTCCGCAAAGCGATCCTCTCCGATCCCGAACTGCAGCAGAAGTACCCCTACTACAAGGTTCTGCTCGACAGTCAGGTCGATGCCAAGCGCCGGATCTTCCACCCCTTCTATCAGGATGTCGAAGAAACCTTCGGTGTCGAACTGAACAAGTTCATGGCGGGAGAAACCGCAACGGCGGCGGAAGCTCTGACCACCGCCTGCAATGCAGTCAATTCCCGTCTGAAGATGTTCCCGAAAGAGACGCTTCTGCGCTGGATCGACGACGTGCCCGCGAAAGTCCTTGCCGACTGACGCGCACGCTCGCCGCGCCGCTCCGGCCTCCCTGGGGCGGCGTCCTTTGACCGCCGGAGTTCCGACATGGCCTATCAAGCAACGCGCAACAGGCGCATCTTTCTCGTCTTCCTGCTGCCCGTCGTCGCTGTCCTTTTCCTGACGACGATCTACCCGATGCTCTATGCGGGCTGGCTGTCGTTTCGTAACTACGACCTCGCCAAGCCCTTCATCCCGCGCGTATTCGTCGGTTGGGCGAACTATGCCGAGATCCTGTCCTCCGGCACGTTCCTGCATGCGCTTGTGACGACACTGAAGCTGATGGCGATGACGCTCTCGATCCAGCTCGTGCTCGGCGTCGGCATCGCGCTTATCGTCACGCAGCGACTGCCCGGCATGAGTGTGGCGCGCACGCTGCTTCTGATCCCGATGATGATCTCGCCCGTGATCGTCGGCCTCGTCTGGCTGTTCCTCTATTTCCCGGAGCTTGGCTATCTCAACTATTTTCTCAGCCTCGTCGGCATATCCGGCGTCGGCTGGATTACCACCACCAACTGGGCGCTCTGGGCAATCGCAATCGCCGATATCTGGCAGTGGACGCCCTTCATCATGATGGGCACCGCGGCAGCGCTGCATTCGCTCTCGCCCGAGCCCTACGAGGCCGCGATGATCGACGGCAATTCACGCTGGGATGTGTTCTGGCGCGTGACGCTGCCGCAGTTGAAACCGGTCCTCGTCAGCCTGATGTTCCTGCGCGCGATCGATGCCTTCAAGATCTACGACATCATCTTCGTGCTGACGAAAGGCGGGCCGGGCGATTCCACCGAAGTGCTCTCCATGTTCATCTACCGAGAATCCTTCACCTTCTGGCGCATGGGCATGGGTGCTGCCGCCTCCTTCGTGTCGCTGGCGATCATCACCGTTCTCGTCACCTTCTTCTTCAAGTCGCTGAACCGCGACCGCACGGCGGTGGAGTAACCCCATGAACAAGCCCTCGACCCGTCAGGCCATTCTTGTCTACCTGCTTCTCGCAGTGGTGCTGATCGTCTTCCTGACGCCGATCTATCTCGTCGCCTCTTCATCGGTAAAACCCGCACCGATCATGTTCCAGAAACCGCCGGCCTTCTTCTTCACGCCGACCTGGGAACACTATCACGTGCTCTTCACAGAACGGCCTTTTCTGAAATTCATCGGCAACAGCCTGATCGTTGCGCTCGGCTCGACGGCAATCAGCCTCGTTTTCGGATCGCTCGCCGCCTATGCGATCAGTCGCATCCGGCACCGGCGCATGAACGATGTGGCCTTCTGGATCCTATCGCTGCGCATGTTCCCGCCAATCACGGTCGTCGTGCCCTACTATATCATCTTCAAGACCGCCGGCCTGCTCGACACGCCGCTGGCTCTGATCATCGTCTATTCCACCGCCAACATTCCGTTGGTCGTCTGGCTGATGAAAGGCTTCTTCGACGAGGTTCCCTCGGCTCTCGAGGAAGCGGCGATGGTCGATGGCTACGGCATTCTCGAAACCTTCTGGCGCGTGACATTGCCGCTCGCGGCGCCCGGCCTCGCTGTTTCAGCGGTGTTCTGCTTCATCTTCTCGTGGAACGAGTTCCTGTTCGCCCTGATGCTCACCGGCTCGAAGGCACAGACAGCGACCGTCGCCGTCATGTCCTTCTGGTCGTCGGATGCGGTCCAGTGGGGCCGTATCATGGCGGGTTCCTTCATCATCCTCATTCCCGGCGTCGTCTTCGTGCTGACCTGCCAGCGTTGGCTGGTCCGCGGCCTGACGATGGGCTCAGTCAAGTAAGGAGAGACACATGTCATCCATCGCACTGGAAAAAGTGGTCAAGCGCTACGGCGCGTTCGAAGTCGTGCACGGCATAGACCTGACGATCGACGCCGGGGAATTCGTCGTGCTCCTCGGTCCCTCGGGTTGCGGGAAGACCACCACGCTCCGCATGGTGGCAGGCCTGGAGGACGTCTCCGGCGGAAAGCTTTCAATCGGCGGCCGTGTCGTCAACGACGTGGCACCGAAGGATCGCGGTATCGCTATGGTATTCCAGAACTATGCGCTCTACCCGCATATGACGGTGCGGCAGAACATGGAGTTCGCCCTGCGCCCCCTGAAACTCGCGCCCGGCGAAGTCGATCGCCGTGTTCGAGAAACGGCCGCGATTCTGGGCCTTGATGCGCTTCTGGCGCGCAAGCCCTCCGCGCTTTCAGGCGGTCAGCGGCAGCGCGTCGCCATGGGTCGCGCCATGGTGCGCACGCCCGACGTCTTCCTGTTCGACGAACCCCTGTCGAACCTCGATGCGAAGCTGCGTACGCAAGTGCGCTGGGAGATCGGCAAGCTGCACAAGCGGCTTGGCACCACCGTGCTCTACGTGACGCACGATCAGGTGGAGGCCATGACGCTCGCCGACAAGATCGTCATCATGCGCGATGGCCATGTCGAGCAGGTGGGGAGCCCGGAGGATGTCTATACCCGGCCCGCCAACACCTTCGTTGCGACATTCATTGGCAGCCCGGCCATGAACCTCGTGCCGGCGCGCCTGATGGGCGGAAAACTGCAAGCCGAAGCCTTCACCCAGCCCTTGCCCGATCGCTTCGCCGGCCGCGCGACGGAAGGCCAGGCAGTGCTGATCGGAATTCGGCCATCGGACATCACATTGGCGACTGCAGATGCACCAGGGGCTCTGCGTGCCACCGTCGAAGTGACGGAATATCTCGGCGACGATGCGCTCCTCGACCTCCGCGCCGGGCCTCACGAGCTGATCGCGCAGGTCGCGGCCGCCAACCGTCCGGCAAGCGACGCATCGATCCATGTCACCTTCAATACCGCTGGCTTGCATCTCTTCGATGCGGCAACCGGCGCCACACTCCATTCCTGAAAGTCGCGACATGCCGTCAGAAATCATCATTCCCGCCCGCCAGGCCTTCAAGCTCGAATCCTATGACGATCTGCCGCTACAGCCCGGCGAAATTCGCGGACGAACGCTTTGCACACTGATCAGCCAGGGAACGGAGATCGGATGGGCCAATGGCGACACATTCCCCATACGGCCGGGATATGCCGCGGTCTTCGAGGTCGAAGAGATCGGCGCGGGCGTGACCGGCATAAAGCCAGGCGAGCGGCGCTTCGCGATGGGCTATCATCGATCGACGCAGACGCATGCCGCCGAGAATACGCTTCCCTTGCCGGGAGGAATGGCCCCCGAAACCGCCGTCATCGCCCGTCTGATGGGCGTTTCCATGACGACCTTGATGACAACGAAGGCCCGGCCGGGCGATCGGGTCATCGTCACGGGTGCAGGCCCCGTTGGCTTCCTTACCGCACACCTGTTCCGGATCGGCGGCTACCGCGTTACGGTCGTGGATCCCGATGCGCTGCGGCGCAAACAACTCGAGCAAAGCGGCATCATCGACACCCGTGCGGCTATGCCGTTCGAGGATCCGGAACTCCAAGGCCAGGCGGCACTTGTCGTGGATTGTTCAGGCCATGAGGGTGCGGTGCTGGATGGCTGCAATATGGTTCGCCGGATGGGCGAGGTCGTCCTCGTCGGCGTGCCATGGCGGAAATACACCGATCTCACCGCCCATGACATCACCAACGCGGTGTTCTTCAAGCACGTCACGCTCCGCTCCGGATGGGAGTGGGAACTGCCGATGCATGGCCGCAGCTTCCTGTGGGAGGAGCTGCTGGAAGGCTACAACAATGCGCCTCATTCGATTTTCGGCGGCTTTTCCCGTGCCCTCGCGTTTCTAGCCGAGGGCCGGATCCCGCTTGATGGCCTGATCCATCGCGCGACACCCGAGCAGCCGGAAGCGCTGTATGCCGATATCATCAAACGCACTATTGCCGTCCCGTTCATCATTCTGGACTGGACGTAACCTCGAGCCACTACCCAATATTCCGAAGAGGTTTTCGCCCCGAAAGCGACCACGCGACCATCGTGCCATTCTTGAGCATGAAGACCTATCCTCCGCTCTCAAGTGACGCTCCACCGTCTGCACCATTTTTGCTGCAATCCGGGGAAGCGCACTTGATCGGCGATGAGCGGATGACCGACTAGGCGGCAGCCATCGAACCGGCGTCCTCGCGGGAGGCGAGATAAGTAATCAGGTCTTCGATGCTGATCAGCGGAAGCTGATGATGTTCGGCAAAGGCGATCAGCTCCGGCAGCCGTGCCATGGTCCCATCGTCGTTGGCGACCTCGCAGATTACGCCGGAGGGCTTCTTGCCGGCAAGGCGCGCCAGATCGACGGCAGCTTCGGTGTGGCCCGGGCGGCCGAGCACACCGCGCGGATGTGCTCGCAGCGGGAAGATGTGCCCCGGACGCGCAAAATCATCACCCTTTGCCGAGGGGGCCATGAGAGCCTGGACCGTTGCGGCGCGATCTACGGCGGAGATGCCCGTCGTGGTTCCCGGCATGTAGTCGACCGAAACCGTGAACGCCGTCTTGAGATATTCGGTATTCTCTGGAACCATGAGCGGGATATCGAGCGCATTGAGACGCTCGCCCTCCATGGCCACGCAGATGAGACCGCGGGCATGTTTCATCATGAAGGCGATCGCCTCCGAGGTTATCGCCTCTGAAGCGACGATGATATCGCCTTCGTTTTCGCGGTTTTCGTCGTCGACAACGACGATCATGCCGCCCCGCGCCAGCGCCGCAACTGCGTCTTCAATTTTCGAGAGAGCCATTTCATGTGCCTTTCAAGGGTTGCCGATAGTGGCGTTTCAATCCCTTGGGCGAACAGGTCCACACGCGCTCCAGCCGGAACGCTTTGCAGACATGTCCTCTTCCATCCGGACTCTAACCGTCGGCTCCGGCATCGCACCGGATCTGCTGACCCTTCCACCGGAAGGCGCTCGCGGGCTCCCGGATTGCTCTGGATACCGCCGGTGGGGAATTTCACCCCGCCCTGAGAACATTTCCTAGATAGTCGATGCGACCCATATCTTTCAAGCGGCGCAGGAAAATTCGATCGCAGCGATACGGCTCGGCGATTACCAGCAGCAGAAGCCGCCATCGACGAGCAGGTCGACACCCGTCACGAAGCTCGCCGCATCCGAAAGCAGGAAGACGGCGGGGCCGACCATCTCGTCGACATTTGCCATGCGTTGCATCGGCGTCTGCTCTTCGAAGAGCTTCGTCTGGTGCACCATTTCCGGCCGGGTGTTCATCGGCGTTGCGGTGTAGCCGGGGCTTATGGTGTTGACGCGGATGCCGCGGTCGACCCATTCCATGGCCATGGACTTGGTCATGTGGATGACGCCGGCTTTGGAGGCGTTGTAGTGGCACTGGCTGAGGCCGCGATTGACGATGACGCCGGACATGGAGGCGATGTTAACGATGGCCCCGCGGCCGGTTTTCAGCATGGCGCGCGCTTCGGCCTGGCAGGAGAGGAACACGCCCTTCAGGTTGATGTCCATCATCGTCTGGAACTGGTTTTCCTCCATCTCCTCCGCCGGATTGGCGTTGGCGATACCGGCCGCGTTGACGGCGAGCGTGAGAGGGCCGAGTTCTGCTTCGGTGCGTGCGACCGCGTCGGTCAGCGCCGCACCGCCGGTGACGTCGGCGGCTATCTGGATGCTGCGGCGACCGGCACGCGCGATGAAATCGGCGGTCTGGGCGAGGCCGTCATCCGTCCGGCGGTCGAGCAGGGCGACGTCCGCACCGCACTGGGCAAGGCCCATCGCGATACGCTGGCCGATACCGCTTCCGGCACCCGTAACGAGGGCGACGTTGCCCGAGAGATCGAACAATTTCGGTGCGTTGAGCTTGATTTCCGACATGCTGCCTTATTCCCTGTTCAAAGTGTCGCCAGTTCCATGACCGAGACGTCGTTGGCGTCCTCGCGGTTCAGGATGCCGGCCTGTTTGCCCTGTGCCATGACCATGATGCGGCTGGAGACGCCAAGCACCTCCTCGAGGTCGGAGCTGACCACGATGACGGTGACGCCTTCGCGCGCCAGGCCCACGATGAGATCATAGATTGATGAACGTGCGCCGACGTCGATGCCGCGCGTCGGTTCGTCCAGCACCACCACCTGCGGCTTGCGCGCCAGCCACTTGGCGAGCACCACCTTCTGCTGGTTACCGCCGGAAAGCTCGCCGGCATTCTGCCCACCGCGCCCCTTCACGCCGAAGCGCTTGATGTAATCCTCAGCGAATTCCCGGATGCGACGCGACGAAATCCAGCCGCTGCGGGAGATCTCGCCTAGATTGGCATAGCCGATGTTTTCCGCGATGGAATGCTCCAGCACGACGCCTTGCAGCTTGCGATCCTCGGGCACGAGCACGATGCCGTTGCGGATCGCATCGATCGGTGAACGCGGCGTCACCGGCTTGCCGTGCAGCAGCACTTCGCCGCTGGCGATCGGGTCGGCACCGGTGATGGCGCGCACAAGTTCCGTGCGGCCGGCGCCCATCAGCCCGGCAATGCCGAAGACCTCTCCCTTGCGGACGGAGAAATTGATGTCGCGGAAGGCCTTCGATGGTGAGGACAGGCCGCGCACTTCGAGCGTCACTTCATCGGTCGCCGTGGGAAGCGTCGGGAACATGCGCTCCAGCGAGCGCCCGACCATGGCCTCGACGAGGGTGCGGATCGGCACGTCGCCGCGGTCGAATTCCTGCACCTTGGCGCCGTCGCGCATCACGACGATGCGGTCGGTGATCTGGCGAATTTCCTCAAGGCGGTGCGAAATGTAGATGATGCCGACGCCTTCGGCCTTCAGGCGCTCGATCTGGCGGAAGAGGAGCTGGGTCTCCTCGCCGCCGAGTGCGGCCGTCGGTTCGTCGAGAATGAGCAGGCGCGCATTCAGCGTCAGCGCCTTGGCGATTTCGATGAGCTGCTGCCGACCGGTCGAGAGCCCCTCGACAAGACGGTCGGGAGACACGTCGAGACCGAGACGTTGCAAGCCGGCGCGGGCGCGCTCTTCCATCGCGTGACGGTCGAGGCGGCCGGATTTCATGGGATAGCGGCCGACGAAGACATTCTCGGCGATGGAGAGCTTTGGCAGGAGCTTCAGCTCCTGGTGGATCATGCCGACCCCCTCGTCCATCGCGGCACGGGGATTGGCGGGGGCGTAGGGTCTGCCGAGCCAGGTCATCTCGCCCGCGGAGGGCTGGACAGTGCCGGAAATGATGTTCGACAGGGTCGATTTTCCGGCACCGTTTTCACCGAGCAGCGCCACGACCTCTCCCGGATAGATGTCGAGATCGACACCGTGGAGCACCTTGATCGGACCGTAGGACTTCTGGATTCCACGGAGCGACAGGATGGGAGAGCGGTTCGTCATGGCGCTGCTGCCTTTCTGCTATGAGCCCGGATTACGGATGGCTCTTGACGAATTCCGGCGCGTTTTCGCAGGTCGTCAGGACGGCGTTCGGCGTCTGGCGCTCTTCCACCTTCTGGCCGGCCGCGACGGCGAGCGCGGATTCGACGGCGAGAACACCCATCTTCTGCGTGCTCTGCGTTGCGGTCGCGATGAACGGACCCTTGCACTTGGCGAGGTATTCGAGTGCGGAGACGTCACCGTCATAGCCCCCGATGATCACCTTGTCCGAGAGGTTGGCAACGTCGACGGCCTTGGCGGCACCCATCGCGAGACCGTCGGCCTGGCCGAAGATGATCGTGATGTCGGGGTTCGCCTGCAGCATGTTCTGCGCGATCGTGAAGCCTTCGTCGGCCGACCACATGTTGCTCCACTGCTGGTCGACCAGCTCGACACCCTTGTTCTCGTCGATGGCCTTTTTGCAGCCGGTGAAGCGGTCGACTTCCGGCGTCGTGCCCTTCTGGCCGTGGATGATCGCCATCTTGCCCGCGCCACCGGCCTTGCCGATGATGTACTTGCAAACTTCGTAGGCGGATTCGACGCTTTCACCGGCGATGAACGTGTCACCCGGCGCGCCCTCGGGCGTGCGGTCGACGTTGATGACGGGAATGCCGGCTTCGCGGGCGAGACGGGTCGGAACAGCGGCGGCAGCGGCACCGGCCGGGATGTAGATGAAGGCGTTGATGTCCTGCGTCATCAGGTCCTGCACCTGGCTGACCTGGGTATTGGTGTCGTTCTTCGCATCGACGACGACGACTTCGATGCCCTTTTCCTTGGCGTGCTTTTCGACGCCGAGCTTGATCTGGTTGAAGAAGTCGGCCTGCAGATTCGGAACGGCAAGACCGATCTTCTTGACTTCGGCAGCGGAGGCCGGAAGGGCGAGCACGGAAGCAGCGGTTGCCGCCATCAGCAGTTTGGACAGTGTCATGGTTTCTCCTCCAAGTTACCCGACGGCGCCTGCCTCGCAGGAAGCCGCCTTCCCTTTTGCCGGCCCGCACGATTGCGGACCGTTTTCTCCACCCCGCCGCTTGGGCCGCGGGGGTGAAAGTCGTTATTTGCGCTTGCGATAGGTTTCGGCGGTGACGGCGAGCACGATGACCGCGCCGATGATGACCTGCTGCATGAAGGGCGAGACGCTGAGCAGGTTGAGGCCGTTGCGCAGCACGCCGATGATCAGCACACCGATGATGGTGCCGCCGATACCGCCGGTGCCGCCCGACAGCGACGTGCCGCCGATGACGACCGCAGCGATCGCGTCAAGTTCATAGGAAACACCCGAGGACGGCTGCACGGAGTCGAGGCGGGCGGCGAGTACCATGCCCGAGAGGCCGGCCAGGAAGCTGCACACGACATAGACGAGCACGGTCGCACGCTGGACATTGATGCCGGCAAGGCGCGCCACCTCGGCATTGCCGCCGATCGCGTAGAGCACGCGGCCGCCGTGACGGTAGCGCTGATAAAGCAGGCCGACGACGAAGACCACGACCATCACGGCGACCGTCAACGTCAGGAAGCCGCCGAAACGCACGATGGCCATCATGTTGAACCAGGCGGGGAAACCGATGATCTGCTGACCGTCGGTGATCATGTTCGCCAGGCCGCGCGTGATTGACATCATGGCGAGCGTCGCAATGAAGGCCGGCACGTTGAAGCGCGTGATCAGAAGCCCGGCGACCAAACCGTTCAGCGACGCGACGAGCAAGGCGAGCGGGATCGCGATGCCCATCGGCACGCCGGCCGTCACATTGAGATAGCCGAGCACCATCATGGCCAGCGCCATGACCGAGCCGACCGCCAGGTCGATGCCGCCGATCAGGATGACCATCGTCATACCAACAGCCATGACGCCCAGCACCGTGATCTGGTCGAGCACGTTGAGGAAGTTGCGCACCGACAGGAACTTGTCCGTCGCAAAGGTGAGAAAGAGGCACAGCACGATGAGGCCGATGAGCGGGCCCGTGGCTCCGCGCAGCGAAGGCAACATGATGCCTGCAAACCCCTGTCGTTCTTTCACATCCGCCACCATGGACACTCCTCCCGGTCGTTCGCGGCTTCGCACTTGGCTTATCGCATAAATATTCATTAGTGTGTGTAAATTCGTACCGCATCCTATTGAGGGGTGTCAAGGCTGACAAGTCGAATTTTTCAGGATCGTCTAATGTCATTTCCGCTTGACTTCACGGCCATCCGTGCAAATATATCTATCAATGTATATTTATTCACAACGAGGGTTTCATGCAGCCGAACGATCTCGACCGCGTCGCTCAACAGATCCGTCTCCGCGATCTGCAAGCGGTTTTTGAAGCTGGCGCAGGCCATATCGGTGGCGAGATGTCTGCAATCGACATCCTGACCGCGCTCTATTTCCGCGTGCTGCGCATCTGGCCTGATCAGCCGAAGAACCCGGATCGGGATCGTTTCGTGCTCTCGAAGGGCCATGTGGCGCTCGCCCTCTATGTGACGCTGGCCAAGCGCGGCTTCATTCCGGAAGACGAGGTCGCGACCTTCCTGAAGCCCCATTCGCGTCTCAACGGCCACCCGAACTGCAACAAGGTTCCCGGTGTCGAGACCAATACCGGCCCGCTCGGCCACGGCCTGCCGGTGGCCGTCGGCATGGCGAAAGCCGCCAAGCTGACGGGTGCCGCCTACCGCACCTATGTGCTGACGGGCGACGGCGAGATGCAGGAGGGCTCCAACTGGGAGGCCATCGCTTCGGCCGCGCAGTTTGGCCTCGACAACCTGACGCTCATCATCGACCACAACCGCTTCCAGCAGGGTGCGTCGCTGAAGGACACCAACAATCTCGCGCCCTTCCCGGCCAAGCTGGAAGCCTTCGGATGGGATGTCACCGAGATCAACGGCAATGCCATGGACGAGATCGTGCCGGCGCTGGAAAAGCGCGGCAGCCGGCCGCATTGCATCGTCGCCCACACCAACAAGGGCCAAGGCATTTCCTTCATGCAGGATACCGTCGACTGGCACCACAAGGTGCCGAATGCCGAACAATACAAGATTGCCGTCGCTGAGCTTTCGGAGGCCCTGTAATGAACGCCATCACCCCCTCTCCCAAGCTGCACGATTGCCGTGACGCCTTCGTCGCCGTGCTGGAACGCCTGGGCGCTGAAAACCCCAAGATCGTTGCCGTCTGCAACGACTCCGTCGGCTCCTCCAAGCTCAATGGCTTCAAGGCGAAGTGGCCCGAACGCCTCGTCAATGTCGGCATTGCCGAGCAGGCGCTGGTCGGCGTCGGCGCCGGCCTCGCCAATGGCGGGCTCCTGCCCTTCGTCTGCGGCGCCGCCTGTTTCCTGACCGGCCGCTCGCTGGAACAGATCAAGGCCGACATCGCCTATTCCAATGCCAATGTGAAGCTGATCGGCATCTCCTCCGGCATGGCCTATGGGGAACTCGGCCCGACGCATCATTCCATCGAGGATTTCGCCTGGACGCGCGTGCTGCCGAATCTTCCGGTCGTTGCCCCCTGCGATTCCATCGAAACGGCCGCTGCCGTCGAATGGGCAGCCTCCTATAATGGTCCCGTTTTCCTGCGCCTCTCGCGCGTCGGCGTGCCGGACCTGCTGCCGGAAGGACACAAGTTCGAGCTGGGCAAGGCCAACCTGCTGCGCGACGGCGACGCCATCACGCTGATTGCCAACGGCACGGTCACGCACCGCATGGTGAAGGCAGCCGCCATCCTTGCCGAAAAAGGCATCGAGGCACGCGTCCTCAACATGGCAACCGTACGTCCGATCGACGTCGAGGCCGTCGCGGCTGCGGCCCGCGACACCGGCGCGATCCTCACGGCAGAGGAGCACTCCACCTTCGGCGGTCTCGGCTCGGCCATCGCCGAAGTCGTCGTCGCGGAAGCGCCTGTGCCGATGAAGATCCTCGGCGTTCCCGGCATCTTCCCCCCGACCGGATCGGCAGAATTCCTGCTCGACGAGTTCGGCATGTCGCCCGCCGGCATCGCCGAAGCGGCCGTGGCCTTGATTGCGCGTAAATCTTCCCGCACCTGACATGCGCGACTAGATTGCGTGCCGGGCGCGGCAAGACCTCCCGATGCCGCGACCTCCTCTTCTTCCGCCGACCGGAGCCGCCATGACGACCGCCATTCTCGCCATCGACCAGGGCACCACGAACTCGAAGGCCGTGCTCGTCTCCACGGACGGCGACATTCTGGCGCGCGGCTCGTCTCCCGTCGGCATCGAGCATCCGCAGCCTGGTTGGGTCGAGCAGAGCCCGTTGCGGCTCTGGCAATCCGTGCAGGAAGCCATTGCAGCCTGCCTTTCGGCCGCGCCGTCTGTTGAAATCCTCGGCATCGCCATATCCAACCAGCGCGAATCCGTTACCATCTGGGATGCTGATAGCGGCAAGCCGCTTGGTCCCGTGGTCAGCTGGCAGTGCCGACGCAGCGCACCGGCCTGCGCCGAATTGATTGCTGCCGGCCATGCGCCACGTGTCCAGGCCCTCACCGGCCTGCCGATCGACCCGATGTTCCCCGGCCCCAAGATGAGATGGCTGCTGGATCGCGTGCCCACCGGAAGCAAGGTGCGGCTCGGCACGATCGACGCCTGGCTGATTCATTGCTTCACGGATGGCGCGGTGCACGCCTGCGACGCTGCCAATGCCGCCCGCAGCCAGCTTTACGATCTCAATGAACAGGTCTGGAGCGACGAACTCTGCCATCTCTTCGGCGTGACGAAATCCGCCTTGCCGGAAGTCCGCGACAGTGCATCCCGCTTCGGCGTCACGAAGAACGTGCCCGGCCTTTCAGACGGCATCCCGATTGCCTCCGCCGTCGGCGACAGCCACGCCGCCCTGTTCGGCCACGGCGCCTTCAATCCCGGCGACGGCAAGGTGACCTTCGGCACCGGTTCGTCGATCATGACGACCCTGCCCCGCTTCATCGCGCCGCAACAGGGCATCACCACGACCATCGCCTGGTCGATCGGCGGCAGACCGACCTATGCCTTCGAGGGCAATATCCTCGTCTCTGCCGCCTCGTTGCCCTGGATGGCCGACATGCTCGGCCTGCCCGATGTGCAGGCTCTCACCGAACTTGCCGCAACCGCCCCAGCCGGCGGACCAGGCTTCGTCCCGGCTTTCGTCGGCCTCGGCGCGCCCTATTGGCATTCCGATGCCCGCGCACTGTTTTCCGGCATCACCTTCAACACCAGCCGCGCCCAGATGGCGCGCGCCGTAACCGATAGCATCGCTTTCCAGGTTCATGATGTCTTCAAGGCCATGTCGACGCAATCGCCGACACCACTCGGCCGCCTCTATGCCGACGGCGGACCGAGCAAGAACACGTTCCTGATGAAGTGCGTGGCCGATACGCTGAACCACGCCATCATCCAGTGCGATGCACCGGAGGCCTCCGCCTTGGGCGCCGCCTATCTTGCCGGCCTGACGCTCGGCGTCTGGCCGGACCTCGCGGCGATCGCCGCCCTGCCGCGCGCCGTGAATGCCATCCCCCCGCAGGTCTCCGATACCGCGGATCGCCTGCTCGTCTGGCAGGACGCAATCTACCGCTCGACCGTCTCAGGTCCTTCCTCTATGAGTGAATAAAAATTCACTACGGGAGGCTCCATGGGACGGCTCAACGAGTTACGGCTGATTGCCCGCATTGCCCAGATGTACCACATCGAAGGCAAGCGGCAGGCTGAGATCGCAGAACTCATGCATATGTCGCAGGCCACCGTTTCGCGCATGCTGAAGCGGGCGGAGCAGGAAGACATCGTACGCACGACGGTCATCCCGCCGGCCGGCACCTTTGCCGAGCTGGAAACCGCATTGCGCGAGCGCTACCGCCTCACCGAAGCCATCGTCGTCGATTGTTCGGAAGATCGCGATGGCGCCATCATGGCACGCATCGGCGAAGCGGCCGCCCACTTCCTCGAAGTCACGCTACAGCAAGATGAAATCGTCGGCGTCTCGAGCTGGAGCCAGACGATCCTGCGCATGGTGGACAACATCCACCCGCTGAAGAACGCCAAGGCCAAATACATCGTGCAGATCCTGGGCGGCATGGGCGACGCTTCCGTCCAGACCCACGCGACGCAGCTGACCGCCCGCCTGGCCCGGTTGACGGGCGGTGAGCCGCGGCTTCTCCTCGTGCAAGGCATCACCTCTTCGCGGGAAGCCAAGCTTGTCATGCTGGCGGACCCGGTGGTGCGCGAGACGATGGACCTCTTCGGCCGCCTCAGCCTCGCCATCGTCGGCATCGGCGCGGTTGAGCCGTCGGAGCTTCTTGCCCGATCCGGCAATACCTTCTCCCGCCAGGAAATGGCGATGCTGCACGAGGCGGGTGCAGTTGGCGAAATTTCCTATCGTTTCTACGACCAGGACGGCAAACCGGTCGAAACGCCCCTCAACGACCGCGTTATCGGCCTTTCGTTGGAGGAACTGCGCAAGACTGCCCGCGTCATGGCGCTCGCGGGCGGAGAATCGAAAACCCAGGCCATCGCCGGCGCCCTGAAACTTGGCGTCATCGATGTGCTCGTCACCGACAAGTTTACTGCGGCACGGCTCACGGCCTGATCCATCCCGGACCAGACATCGGCCTGCTGCGCATTATGGAGAAAAGACCATGACACGTTTTGCAGGCCAGACGGTATTCGTCACCGGGGGCAACAAGGGCATCGGCCGCGGCATCGCCAAGCGCTTTGCCGAAGAAGGCGCGAAAGTCGCGATTGCCGCGATCGAAAAGGACACGGTGGACGCGGCCGCCGCACTCGCCAAGGAAACCGGCGCCGAAATCCTCGGTCTCGCGCTCGACGTGACAGATGCCAAGGCCGTTCAAGAAGCCTATGGTGAGGCTGAAGCGGAGCTGGGTGCCATCTCCGTTTCCGTGCAGAATGCCGGCGTCATCACCATCGCGAAGGTCGAGAACCTGACCGAGCGTGAATGGGACCTCAATCTAGACGTCAACACCAAGGGCGTCTTCCTGTGCTGCCAGGAGGCGATCCGCCGCTTCCGCGCCAGCGGCACGAAGGGCCGGCTCATCAACACCGCCTCCGGTCAGGCCCGCCAGGGCTTCATCTACACACCGCACTATGCCGCGTCGAAATTCGGCGTCGTCGGCCTCACCCAGAGCCTCGCCAAGGAACTCGCCCGCGAAGGCATCACCGCCAATGCCATTTGCCCCGGCATCATCCACACCGAGATGTGGGACTATAACGACCGTGTCTGGGGCAAGATGCTCGGCGAATACGGCCCGGGTGAACTGATGGCCGAATGGGTCGAGGGCATCCCGATGGGTCGCGCCGGCACGCCTGCAGAAGTCGCCGCCCTCGTCGCCTTCCTTGCGTCCCCCGATGCAGCTTACATCACCGGCCAGACCATCAACGTCGATGGCGGGCTGATCATGTCGTAAGACGGGGCTAGCCTACGGACGCTATCTGTTTCACACAAATGCACGCCTATCGGCGCGCTTTTGCAGGAGCGATCATTTTTGCGATAAACCAACACCGATCTTAAGCTCTTGAATGGATCTGAACCTACGCCGTCAGTCGCATGTATGGTTTAGGGCTCCAAGCCCGCGCAACGCGCTGTATTTCGAATATGCGTTTCCATTTCCAACCGAGCTCCCGTGGGATCGTTTGCGCGCAGGGCCGCGATTATGCGGCGATGCTCTGCGATGGATTCACGCATGCGAGCGGGATCAGTTATCGGAATGGGTTGTCGTTGCGTCGCGGTCAACTGATCGCGGACGGTGTGGTAGAGTGCACGCAGCATAGCGTTACTGCAGGCCGATGCGATGATCGCATGGAATTCCAAGTCGGCTTCGACGTTGGCTAAGAGATCCTGCTGCGCCCAGCCTTGCTCCATCTGCTGGGTCATTTTTTCCATCTGATCCAGTTGATTCGCCATCAGCCTCCCTGCCGCAAGACTAGCCATTTGCCCTTCCAACATGATCCGCGTCTGGAATACATCGAAAACCGAATAGCTGTCGGAGTAGCGCCAAGGGCCCATGTGATTGGACGCCATGCTGGACAGCGGCTCGCCGCTCACAGTTGCGGGGGCAGCCCCGGCTTTGCCGAATGTTCGGCGCACCGGATTCCCTCTTAGCCCTGGAATGGCAAAGCCGCTCCAGAGAACCACGACGCGCAGACTTCACGTCATCAGGGGGCGATTGTCAATAGATATAAAGAAATGCTTATACCTTTATCTTCATGGGCGACTGATTTCGTCGAGATACCAGTCGATGTAGCGAAGCTCGTTATGCTCCATTGGCGCGATCGGGCCGGGAACGAAATAGTGTGACTGCACGCCACGCGCCGTGTGCTCGATGATTGCCTTGTCTTCGGCTGTCGTGACCTTCCAGAGCCAGGTCAGCCGGTCGAGATCGTAATCCTTGCCCTCCTCCGCCTTGCCATCGACAAGCCAGATGAGCTCCATCTCGCAGGTCTCTGCCGTCTTCGGAATAAAGCGATAGATCATGCCGTGATCGGGGTAGCAGACGAGGAATGTCGTTCCGCCGAGATGAATGGAGGTGACGCCACCATCAAAATCGGTAAAACGCCCCATCAGCGGCGCGACAGCCTTGCCATCCTCGCTGCCGCTCTCAACACCCTCGTAGAGCGCATAGCGGAAGGCATGGATCGCCTCGCGACCTTCCCGTGAGGTTTGCCAGCGGTTGCCGGAACCGACCTCGATGCCAAGCGCATAGGTCCGCGCTTCCATGGCGTCGTTCATCGCCTCGATCATATGGAGCGGCTGCTCCAGCGCGTGGGTCTGCGAATATTCCGGATGCGCGGGGCCGCAGTGATAGCACTCGACGTAATTCTCGACGGCCAGCTTCCAGTTGGCCGCAACCGGATAGGTTTCGCGATAGGCGACCTTGGCGCTCCCCCAGCCGTATTGGCCGCAGGTCGCGTGCAACAGATGCTCGACCTCGCTGAAATCCAACGGAACCTCCGCAAAGGAGATAAAGATCAGGCCTTCGACAACGCGCACATGCAGCGTTTTCAGCCCATGGTCCTCGCGCTTGAATTCCTTCGGCATCAGGCGCGCCGCACGCAGGCTTCCGTCATTGCCGTAGGTCCAGGCATGATAGGGGCAGACGAAGACGCGCGCATTGCCTTTCTGCTTGGTGCAGACCTCCGCGCCGCGATGGCGACAGACGTTGAGGATGGCATGGATCGAGCCATCCGCCGCGCGCGTGACGATCACCTGCTCGGTGTCAATACGGAAGACCTCGAAGTCGTTGGCGTTGGGGATCACGCTCTCATGGGCGATGCAATGCCAATGCCGGCGGAAGACCCGCTCCATATCGCGCTGGTAGATATCGGCATTGTGATAGAACGGTCGGGAAAGACCGTAACCGGCACGATGCCCTGCAATGAGTTGGTCGATCGGACCCGTAGACGTCTTGATTAAGGTCTCTGCGTCCTTCGTCACTCAATGCACCCCTAAATACTAGCTTCTCATCAGTATTTAGACGTTCAGGAGCTTGGACAAGTCGCCGAAATTTCCTCTATTAATCGACATTGTCGATTAGAGGCATAAGCTACTCTAACGATTTCATGTCGCGTTTAAATGCCCGCGATCTCTTAGCGAAAGAACGCATTCGCCAAACAGCCTCAAAATTCAACAATGAATAGACAATAAATTCACCGGGATGGCCCATGTTACCCGATATATTGCAGACCAGAAGCGGCTAGGAGGATACGAACCGAGATTCCCGAATGCGCCATCCCAACGGGGTCATAGCGCGATGTCGCTGACGCTACCGCGACAAAAAAATCTCCTGGCCCTCCGCGATCATTGCTCGAGTGAGGGGGACTCTACCGCACTATTATCAGATGCGGCAAACTGCGCTCATGAACCAACTCGAACCGTCGGCCCATAGTTGTAGCAAAAAATCATTAGCAACTCTAGCGCGTTTTCGAGATTGGAAGAAAACGGCGCCTTCCCCGCGCCCGATGCCGAGTTTGCCAATGGCGTGACCGCGGCCATGCGGACATCGGGCGCTGCAAAAACCGTTCCTCGGACGTTGCCAAGCCCGTCTGGCGTGCGGCCACCGATCCATATGCCCCGATGCGCATCCCGGCCGGCGCCGACGCGGTCGCCTGGATCATCAAGGTAGACTCTCAGCCATCCAGGCCGATGTCCGATGCAGATACGCTCGGCTCTGCATCGGACGAGATTTCCATCTCTGACGCGCTCCGCCCGAAATCCGCAAGAAGTTACAGTAGCGACCACTCGAATATAGATGAAAGTAGACAGTCCGCTCCGGGTAGGCATTGGCAGTGGCGTGAATCGGAGGGATAACTTGACTAGATTAATCTTGTTTTTATCCTTCGAGCGGTTATGAGAGGCGCAGCTGTGTCCGCGGCGGAAATTTCTCGCGCGGCAACCACGGAATGAACTGCCGGAAACGATGGCGATCAACCGCAACACATTGCTCTATCAGCTGTTCAAGCTCTACCATCGCGAGGCGGTCCGGTTCGCCACGCGGCTTGTCGGTAATCGCGACAACGGTGAGGAAGTCGTCCAGGATGCCTATCTGAAGCTCGTTGCACGGCGGTCGACCACGCCGATCAACCATCCGAAGAGCTATCTCTTTACCGCGACCCGCCATGCCGCGATCGATTTTACCGATCGCCAGAACCGGGAATGGCAGCGCCGTGTGGACCTCGACAGCCTCAACGAGGCTCATCTTGCCGATGACGGCGCTGCGCGCATGGACATGCAGCGCGAACTGGCCAAGCTCGCCGTCTATCTCAACACCCTGCCGCCGCCCTGCCGGCAAGCCTTCGTGATGAACAAGCTGCAGGGATACACCCATCTGGAGATCGCCGCGCATCTCGGCATATCCACCAGCATGGTCGAAAAACATATCGTCCGCGCCCTGCTCCACTGCCGATCCCTCCTTCTGGCCGATGGGGACCTGTAATGTGCGAGCCTATTGTGGATTTGTGCGATTTGCCCCGTCTTAACCGGCAGAGGGGCAACCGAACCTGGATATATCGATGAATGATCTTGCCAACACGCAAGCCGATCCGGTCGAAGAGGCGCTGCATTGGATCGTTCGCCTGAATTCGGGCGCGGCAACGCCCGAAGATGCTGCCGCCTATGCGGCATGGCGTGCCGAAAATGCCCGGCGTGGACAGGCAGCCGATGAGGCCGAGCGGCTCTGGGCGGCCATGGGCAATCTGCATTTCGACCGCAGGAGCGGACGCGTACTGGCCGCACCGAAGCAGGGCCTGACGCGCCGCGGCGCCCTCTCGCTGTTCCTGTGTCTTGGCGCCAGCGGCGTGGCCGGCAGCGCGCTCTGGTCCTCCGGCCTGCTGGATCGCCTGTCGGCGGACTATGCCACCGATACGGCCAGCCTCGAGGTCATCGACCTGCCGGACGGATCGCGTGTCTCGCTCAATGCCCGGTCGGCGATCGACGTCGATTTCTCCGATGGCATACGGCAGGTTCATCTCAGGGCAGGCCAGGCGTATTTCGAGGTCGCGGCCAATCCGGCGCGCCCGTTCGAGGTCATGGTGGACGAACTCTCGTTCCGGGCCAGGGGCACGGCCTTCGATATCGCGCGCGACCTGCCGGAGGCCCGCGCGGAACTTGCCGTGACCGAGCATAGCGTGCGGATCAGAACCGTCTCCGGCGATACGCTGGATGTCGGCGAAGGGGAAGTCGCCCGTATCGACCGTCAGGGGCGGATCGGGGCAGCCGTCAAAAAGGACGTTTCCGCAGTAACCGGATGGCGCGACGGCCAGTATGTCGCCGAAGGCCGGTCGCTGGAGGAGGTCGTGTCGGCGCTGAGCGCCTGGCATCGCGGTGTCATCGTCATCATGGACGGACGACTCAAAAAGCTCCGGGTCAATGCGGTTCTCGATCTGCGCGACGCCAACGGTTCACTGGATGTGCTGCAAGGCGGCCTGCCGATCAAAGTACGCCACATCTCAAATTATCTGACAATCATTTCATAGACTTAATGAAAATGTTAATTTTTCCTTCCGCGAAGGTTGAGGGTTTTTCTCATCTTTACGGTCTTACCCCATGACGGACCAGACAGGGGGTCTGCCGTCGATTTGCGTCAAGGGGTTCAGAGTTGAGATTTTCGGGAAAAAATAGGCTGTTGGCAACGGCACTCGTCGCGCTTGCCGCTTCGGTTCACACGGTGGCTGGCCAACAGGCATGGGCACAACAGGCCACGACGGGCCGGCTCCAGCCGGGAACCTACAACATTCCGTCGCAGCCGCTGAGCAGCGCGCTCGTCAGTTTCGCACGCGCCAGCGGTCTGAAGATCGCCTATCCGGCGATGCTGACCGAGGGCAAGACATCCAGCGCCGCCGTTGGACCCTACACGCGCCCCGGCGCCCTGCAGCAGATCCTCTCCGGCAGCGGCCTCTCCTACAGCTTCACCGGCGACAATGCCGTGACCGTCTTCGATCCGCGCCAGGCCAACACGGATGCCGGCAGTGCCGCAGGCACCACTGCTCTCGAAACCATCGTGGTCGCGGGGGATGGTGTGCTGACGGAGAACACCGGTTCCTACACCACGCAGTCGATGTCAACGGCGACGGGCCTTGCGCTCTCCATCCGGGAAACGCCGCAGTCGGTGTCCGTCGTCTCGCGCCAGCGGATCGAGGACCAGAATCTCAGCAATGTCGAGGAAGTCGTGGCCAACAGCCCCGGCATCATCTTCAAGAAGAAGGGCATTGCCGACGACAACGACAAGGGCCTGTTCGCGCGCGGCCTCGAGATCGAGAACTTTCAGGTCGATGGCGTCAATGTCAGCAAGAACCTCAATTCGCTGAGCCTGGACACCGAGATCTATGACCGCATCGAGATCATCCGTGGCGCTTCCGGCCTGCTGAGCGGTGCGGGAAGCCCGTCCGCGACCATCGACCTGGTGCGCAAGCGCCCGACCGACGACTTCCAGGCCTCGGTCGAAGGAACGGTCGGCTCGTGGAACACCTATCGCAGCAGCTTCGATGTCGGCGGTCCGCTTTCGGAAGACGGGGGCCTCAGAGGTCGCGCCGTCGGCGTGCTGCAGGACGGTGAATCCTACATCGACCGGCTGACGCAGAAATCGCAGGCGCTCTACGGAATTCTGGAAGCCGACATCGGCGACAGCTCGATGCTGACGATCGGCGGCGAATACCAGAACAAGGAATGCCGGGCTTGCGGCTATTTCGGCGCGCCCGCCTATTTCTCGGATGGCACGCCGGCCACATTCGACCGTTCGTTCAATTCGGCGACGAACTGGAGCCGCCAGGACCGCACCCGTTACAACGGCTTCGTCTCGTTCGACCACGAATTCGAGAACGACTGGAAGTTCAACGCCACCGCGTCCTATACCTACGAGGACAACGACCGCACCTATGGCTGGTTCAGCCGCAATGGCTACGCGGACAAGGATACGGGCGCGGGATCGAGCCTTTGGGTTGCCAGGTGGCCGATCGTGACCAAGCAGGCGAGCCTGGACGCCAAGATCAGCGGCCCCGTGGAACTGCTGGGTCGTGAGCACGATCTGATGTTCGGTGTGAATGCGTCCCGCACCCGCGCGGACTATGACATGTATCCCTTGTGGAGCGTGCCGGGCTTCGACGCGACCATCCCTGATATCTTCAACTGGAACGGCGTCTTTGCCGAACCGGAGTGGGAAACGACAGGCCTTCGCGAATATACCTTGACTCAATATTCGGCCTATGGTGCGGCCCGCCTCAAGCCCACGGACGACCTTTCGGTCATCCTTGGCTCGCGCTTCACCTGGTACGATCAGGATTCGACCTACGACTACATCGCCTGGGGTCCCTATCCGGACTCCATCAAGGAAAGTGGCGTCTGGGTTCCCTATGCCGGCGTGGTCTATGACCTGACCGACACTCTTTCGGTCTACGGAAGCTATACCAGCATCTTCTCACCCCAATCGGTCATGGATGTCGCCGGCCATACTCTGGCACCCGTGACGGGCGATACCTATGAAGTCGGCGTCAAGGCAGCGTTCTTCGACGAGCGGCTGAACGCAAGCGTCGCGCTGTTCCGCACCAAACAGGACAATTACGCGGTCGCCGACGGCAATCTCACGCCCACGGGTGACGATGCCTATGTCGCCGCCAATGGCGCCGTCATCCGCGGCATCGAGCTGGAATTGTCCGGTGAAATCCTGCCCGACTGGCAGATGCAGGCGAGCTTCACCCATACCAGCACCGAGCTGCCGGCCGGCTTCAACATTGTCGTCGGCCTTCCGCAGAACACGCTGAAGCTCTTCACCTCCTACCGCCTGCCGGGAGAATGGGACAAGCTGACGATCGGCGGCGGTGCGCGCTTCGAAAGCTCGAGCAGCTTTACCCAGAAGAACGGCACTTTCCCCGATGGCGTTACCACCAAGCAGGATGCCTTCTGGGTCGTCGACCTGATGGCCAAGTACGACTTCAGCGACAATGTGAGCGCCAAGCTCAACGTCCGCAACCTCTTCGACAAGAAGTACTATTCCAGCACGAACATCTACAGCAACGTCTGGGGCGATCCTCTGAATGCGTCCCTCTCGCTGAGCTACAAATTCTGAGAAAGGGGCCGGCTGGCGCGTGAAAACGCCGGCCGGCTTTTGCATTCATGACGACAGCAGATCATGCAAACAGACGGCAGTTCATCGGCGCCCTGATCGGCGCCACGGGACTGCTTGCCGCAAGCCCCGCCACGGTCGCGTTCGCCGCAGCGCCGGACCGTTTTCCCGTCGCCATCGGTCATGCGCTCGGAGAAACCCGCATCGAGGCAGAGCCGCAGCGCATCGTCACCCTTGGCTGGAACGGCGAAGATGCGGTGATCGCACTTGGCCGCATTCCGGTCGGCATGCATCGCTACGGCCTGTTCGAAAGCGGTATTCTCCCGTGGAACGAGCACTATTTGCAGACGCAGATGCCCACACTGCTGCAATCCGGTGAACTCGACTACGAGGCGATTGCCGCCCTCGAGCCAGACCTGATCCTGGCCATCAAGACCGGCATCAACGAGGTCGAGTGGCAGCGCCTGTCGAGCATCGCGCCGACCGTCGCCTACCGCTCAGCGCCCTGGCGGGCGGACTGGCGCGAGCAGATGGCGCTGACGGGGCTGGCGCTCGGCGAGGAAAAGAAGGCGCGCGACCTCGTGGCCGCGACGGAACGGCAGTTGCACAGCCTTGCCGACGCGTATCCGGATCTCAAGGACAAGACCTTCATTTTCGGCAGCTATTTTCCGGGCGAAGGATCGCTCGGGGTCTATTTCGCAAGCGACCCACGGGTGCGCGAGCTTCTGGCGATGGGGCTTCGCCTCGCCCACGGCATCGAAGCCCTGATGGCGGCCGAACCCGATGTCAACGGAACCGGCGTCAGTCTGGAGGACCTCGACCGTTTCGACGCTGACGTCCTCATCGTCTGGTACGGGCCGGGCGCCCGCGCCGATGCGGAAAGCCAACCGCTGCTTCAGGCCTTTGGCCCGATGCGCCGCGGCGCCTATGTCCCGCTCGACGATCCGGTCTCGGTATGGGCGACCTCTGCCGTCAGCGTCCTGTCCATTCCCTATGCATTCCCCGGTTTTGTCGAGCGCATTGCGGCCGCCGCCGCGAAGGGGCGTTGATATGGTCGAGGAAAGGGATTTTCACACTGCGATCGTGCTCTCCAGCACGCTTATGACGCCATCGATGATCCGGATCGTCATCGGGGGCGACGGGCTGCGCGATTTTGCAAGCTGCGGCGGGCTGGACGAGTTCATCTGGCTGAGCTTTCCCGATGGGGACGTGGCGCTCGCCGACGCGCCCGGACGCTACTACACCATCCGGCGCTGGGACGGTGCGCTTGGCGAGATGACGATCGATTTCGTCTCGCATGAGGGCGGCATCGCCTCCACATGGGCGCGCGGCGCCCGGCCAGGTGACAGGCTGGATATCTTCAAGCCGCGCTTCCGCTACGTTCCACCGGCCGACAGCACATGGATCCTGTTGATTGCCGACGCGACGGGGCTGCCGGCCGTCGGCCGGATCATCGAGGAACGGCCTGCTGGTCTGCCGGTCACCGCCCATGTCGAGATCATGACCGCAGGCGACCGCCAGGATTTCGCTGCAGCGGACTGTACCGTCCACTGGCACGAGAACATGCATCACGGCGAGCGCCCAAGCCGCCTTTCGGACATCGCGCGCTCGATCGCCCTTCCGGATGGTCCCGGCTACGTTTGGGTTGCCGGCGAAGCCAGCGAGATCGCCGCGTGCCGAAAGCATTTTCGCGACACGCTCGGGCTCCCGCGCGAGCAGCTGACCACCGTCGGCTACTGGATCCATGGGCAGGCACGCTCGTGAGCGATCGTCTGATGCCAGGCAGGCCCGTCGGGCGGACGCATGCGCGTTCCGTGCCGCTCGCCCTTGCCGTGCTTGGCCTTCTGCTTGTCGCCCTTTCCATCACCAGCCTGATGCTGGGTGCGCGACCCATTGCGTTTTCTGCGGTACGCGATGCCTTCCTGCATTACAATTCCGGCATGACCGACCACATCGTCGTGCGTCAATACCGCTTGCCCAGAACCATCCTGTGTCTTCTTTGCGGCGCGGCCTTCGGCACGGCCGGCGCGCTGATCCAGGCCTCCACGCGAAACCCTCTGGCAGATCCCGGCATTCTCGGCGTCAATGCCGGCGCGGCCTTTGCCGTCATTCTGGCCGTCGGCGTGTTTTCCTTCGCGTCGATCACCGCTTATGTCTGGTTCGCTCTCGCCGGCGCGGCCATGGCCGGCCTGCTCGTCTACACGATCGGTGCCGGCGCCGGCGGCGCGACGCCCGTGAGGCTGCTTCTGTCCGGCGTCGCGATTTCGGCCGTTCTCGGCGGTATCGGCTCATCCGTGACGCTGCTCGACCCCCAAGCCTTCGACAGCCTGCGCCACTGGCAGGTGGGTACGGTCGCCGGGCGCAACCTCGCCGTCGCCGCGACTGTGGCGCCGTTCATCGTTGCCGGCTTGCTGCTTGCCCTGATCGCCGCACCCGCGCTGAACGCCGCGGCGCTGGGCGATGACACGGCGCAGGCGCTCGGATTGAACCTGTCCCGCCTGCGCATCACCGTCATCCTCTCGGTGACGCTGCTGGCCGGCGCTGCCACCGCCGCAACCGGCCCGATCAGCTTCATCGGTCTGATGATGCCCTATGCCGCCCGCTGGATCGCCGGATCGGATCAACGGAGGATCATCCCGCTGACGATGCTCTGCTCGGTCAATCTTCTCCTGGCTGCCGACATCGCCGGCAGGCTGCTCATCTACCCGGACGAGCTCGATGCCGGCATCGTCGTGGCATTTCTCGGTGCACCGGTTCTCATCATGCTGGCACGCAGCGCAAGGACAAAGACCCTTTGAAAGCGCTGATCCATCGTTTTCCGCCGCACGGCCCCAATGCCGGCCAGCAGGTCTCCGTCCGTATCCGGACGCGCACGCTGGCCGTGTGCCTCGCACTCACAACGCTACTTCTCCTGCTTGCCTTTTTCTCGTTGACGGCGGGACGCTTCGATACCGGCATGGCGGATGTCTTTAGCGCACTGTCCGGGCAGGCCACCGGCAAGACCAGGATGATCATTCTAGAATGGCGCCTACCCCGCATGCTGTTCGCGATGCTTCTCGGCGCCGCCCTCGGCCTCGGCGGCGCGATCTTCCAATCGCTGACACGCAATCCCCTGGGGTCGCCCGATATCATCGGTTTCGCCGCGGGTTCGCACACCGGCGCGCTGGTGGTGCTGCTGCTGTTCTCGGGCGGCTATTATGCGACGGCGTTCGGCGCGCTCGGCGGCGGCATCGTCACGGCGATGCTGGTCTATCTGCTTGCCGGCACGACCGGCCAGCAGGGTTTCCGTCTGATCGTCGTTGGGATCGGCACATCCGCCATGCTGTCGGCCTTCAATGCCTGGCTGATCCAGAAGGCGGATCTGGAAATGGCGATGGGCGCGGCATTCTGGGCTGCCGGATCGCTGAACGGACTGGGTTTCGAGCAGCTACGCCCCTCTGCCGTCCTGTTCTGCTTGCTTTGCCTTCCCCTCGCCGCCCTCGCCCGCCCGCTGCGCCAGATGGAACTGGGAGATGACGCCGCCCTCGCCTCCGGCGTCACCGTGCGCCGCACGCGCGGCCTGCTGATGCTGCTTGGCGTCGCGCTGACGGCGGTCGCCACCGCAACGGCCGGGCCGATCTCCTTCATCGCGCTGTGCGCCCCACAGATCGCGCGGCGTCTCGTCGGCGCCTCCAGCGTCGGGCTTTTCGCCCCCGCCCTTGCCGGCGCGGTCCTGCTGGTTTTGGCCGACGGAGCGGCCCAGCACGCCTTCGGCCGCCAGCTCCCCGTCGGCATCATGACGATCAGCGTCGGCGGGCTCTATCTCCTATGGCTCCTTATCCGCGAAGGTCGGCGATGACGGACAATCAGCAACCGCAACTCGAAGCGCAGTCGGTGACGCTGGGCTACGGTGCCCATACGGTGACCTGCCGGGACCTCACGCTTGCCATACGCCCCGGCTCCTTCACGGTCATCGTCGGCCCCAATGCCTGCGGCAAGTCGACCCTGCTGCGCGCCATGGCAAGGCTGCTCGTGCCGAGCCAGGGCCAGGTCGTGCTCGACGGGCAGGATATCAACCGCCTGAAAACCCGCGACGTCGCCCGCCGCCTCGGCCTTCTGCCGCAGACGTCCACCGCCCCCGAGGGCATTTCCGT
Source organism: Shinella sp. M27 (assembly GCF_049199905.1). Lineage (NCBI taxonomy): Bacteria > Pseudomonadati > Pseudomonadota > Alphaproteobacteria > Hyphomicrobiales > Rhizobiaceae > Shinella > Shinella sp. M27. Next base: position 46,331 of record NZ_JBLZPK010000074.1, on the reverse strand, counting down.
GGCGGAACTGGTGGCCCGCGGCCGCTACCCGCATCAATCGTTTCTGCGGCAATGGTCTGCGGGGGACGAGGACGCCGTGCGTTCCGCCATCGCGGCGACGGATATTGCAGGCCTTTCCGAGCAGTCAGTGGATACGCTTTCAGGCGGCCAGCGCCAGCGCGCCTGGGTCGCGATGGCGCTGGCACAGGAAACGCCGATCCTGCTCCTCGACGAGCCGACGACCTTCCTCGACATCGCCCACCAGATCGATCTCATGGATCTGCTCGAACGGCTGAACCGGGAGGGACGAACCATCGTCGCCGTCCTGCACGACCTCAACCAGGCCGCCCGCTACGCATCGCATCTCGTTGCCATGAAAGACGGCATGATCGTCGCGGAGGGACATCCCCGCGATGTGGTAACCCAGGATATGGTCAAAACCATCTTCGACATCGCCTGCATCGTCATAGACGACCCGGTCACAGGCCTCCCGATGGTGGTGCCGGCAAGACGTGCCCGTGCGGACGGATGAGGGTAACGCCATCGAAATTAATCGTTGCTCGGCATCAGCGCGAGCATCGTGCTGATGTTGAGCATCTAGGCTAAGGACCTATTAATTCCGTCTGAAATGTGATTCACGCTCTCCGCCAAGGACGCGGTTATAAGTAACTTATTTCCTGGTGAACGAGCGCCAGATGGCGCGAGTGTCGCGCGATCCCGCTTTCGCATGGTGTTGCACGCTCAATGATCGGCTCGTCGTAAGTTGGGATCGTCTGCGTAATCAGGAACGGGCTACAACCGCTTCATCCGCTGGAGCCGCCTTAGTGTTTCAACCGCATCTTCCCCAGACGTTAGTGAACTTGGTCTTGACCGTTTCCCTACCCTCGACTGGCTTCGCCCAGCGCCGCTTGACTGGAGCTTTCCCCTCAGGCTGGATCGTATCCACATCAGTTGAGTTAAGTCCGGGCCTTTTGTGGCTCAACCAGACCAACCAGCTTGCCGATATGATCCTATAGTCCGGTTACGGTTCTCTTGGCAGTGCGTGATAACGGCAACCCTACTCTTAGCCGGAACCAACCTGCCGTTTCGTAACGACCACGAAGAGCAGCGGCACGAAGAAGATGCCGAGCAGGGTTGCAGCGATCATGCCGCCCATCACGCCGATGCCGATGGCATTCTGCGCCGCCGAGCTGGCGCCCGTCGCGAAGGCGAGCGGCAGCACGCCGAGGATGAAGGCGAGCGATGTCATGATGATGGGGCGAAGGCGCATGCGCGCCGCCTCCAGCACCGCATCCACGACGGATTTCCCCTGATCGCGCAAGTCCTTGGCGAATTCGACGATCAGGATGGCGTTCTTGGCGGTGAGACCGATGGTCGTCAGCAGGCCGACCTTGAAATAGACGTCGTTCGACTGGCCGAAGGCCCAGGCCGCGACAAGCGCACCGAGCACCCCGACCGGCACCGCCAGGATAACGGAGAGCGGGATCGACCAGCTTTCGTAAAGCGCCGCAAGGCACAGGAAGACGACGAGCATCGAGACAGCGTAGAGCATCGCCTCCTGCGAGCCGGCCAGCCGCTCCTGGTAGGACAGGCCGGACCAGGCCGCACTGTAGCCACCATCGAGATCGGCAACGAGCGCCTCCATGCGGTCCATCGCGTCACCGGAGCTGGCGCCTGTCTGGGCGGCACCGTTCATGGAGATGGCGGCCGTGCCGTTGAAGCGGGCAAGCGACGGCGAGCCCTGGATCCATTTCGTCGTGGCGAAGGCCGAGAAAGGAACCATCTCGCCGGTACCGTTGCGGGCATACCAGCGGCTGACGTCCTCCGGCTGCATGCGGAAGGGCGCGTCCGCCTGCACATAAACCGGCTTGATCTCTCCTTTATAGACGAAGTCGTTGACATTACTGCCGGCAAAGGCGGTGGAGATCAGGGCATTGATGCCGCTGAGATCGACGCCGAGCGCGCCCGCCTTCTCCTGATCGATCTCTATTTTCAGCTGACTTTCCAGCGTGCGGGTGTTGCCGCGCACATTGCCGACGATGTCGTCCTTCTGCGCAAGGTCGGCAAGCTGGTTGCTCGCCGCCGTCAGCGCATCGCGGCCCTTGTTGCCGGTATCCTCCAGATACATGGAGAAGCCGTTGCTCTGGCCGAGCCCCTGAATGGCCGGCGGCGCCAGCACGAAGACCTCGGCATCGCGGATCTTGCGGAAATGCGCGGAGGCACGCTGCGAGATGGCGGAGGCGGACAGCGCCTTGTCCGTGCGCTGATCGAAATCCTTGAGCCGCACAAAGGCCATCGCGGCATTTTCGCCGCTCCCGCCGAAACCGAAGCCGAGCGTCATGAAGACACTTTGCACCGCGTCCTTCTCCTCCGTGAGGAAATAGTTTTCGACCATGTCGATCACCGCCTGGGTGCGGGCGGCATTGGCGCCGGCCGGCAGCGTGATCTGCGTCATCAGCACACCTTGGTCCTCCTCCGGCAGGAAGGAGGAGGGCAATTGCGTATAGACCCACCAGGCACCGCCGAGCAGAGCGGCAAACAGCACGAGCATGCGCAGCGGCCGCATCAGGATGCCGCCGACCATGCCGACATAACCGCGTGTCGTCTTCTCGAAACCGCGATTGAAGCCGCCGAAGATGCGGGCCGCCAGCCCGCCATGCGTGGGCTTCAACAACATCGCGCAGAGTGCCGGTGTCAGGATGATCGCGACGAGCACCGAAAGCAGCATCGCGCTGGCGATGGTGACGGAAAACTGCCTGTAGATGACGCCGACCGAGCCCGAGAAGAAGGCCATGGGAATGAAGACGGCGGTCAGCACTAGCGCGACACCGATCAGCGCGCCGGTGATCTCGCCCATCGATTTTTTGGTCGCCTCGCGGGCCGAAAGCCCCTCCTCCGACATGACGCGCTCGACATTCTCCACCACGACGATGGCGTCATCGACGAGAAGGCCGATCGCGAGCACCATGGCGAACATGGTCAGCATGTTGATGGAATAGCCGAGCGCCGCCAGCACGCCGAAGGTGCCAAGCAGGACGACAGGTACCGCGATCATCGGAATGAGGGTGGCACGCAGGTTCTGCAGGAAGAGCAGCAGCACGAGGAAGACCAGCACGATCGCCTCGATCAACGTGTGCACGACCTTTTCGATCGACAGTTCGACGAAGGGTGTCGTCTCGTAGGAATAGGCGATCTCCACGCCTTCCGGCAACGAGCCGGCGAGGCTGTCGAGTTCCGCATGCACGGCGTCCGCTGTGGTGATCGCATTGGCACCACTTGCCAGCTGCACACCGAAGCCCGCGGCCGGCATGCCGTTGAAGGTCGAGCTCTGGCCGTAGCTCTCCAGGCCGATCTCGACCCGCGCGACATCGCCGAGCCGTACGACGGAACTGTCCGTCGCCGTCTTGAGGATGATCTTCTTGAACTCGTCCGCCGAAGTCATCTGCGTCTGCGCGACGATGCTGGCCTTCAGCTGTTGTCCGCGCACCACCGGCGTCGAGCCGATCGAGCCGGCCGCGACCTGCGCGTTCTGCGCCTTGATCGCCGTCGTAACGTCGGAGGGAACCAGCTGGTATTTCTGCATCTGGTCGGGGTCGAGCCAGATGCGCATAGCATAGCCGCTGCCGAACGCCTGCACGGAGCCGACGCCGTCCAGACGCTCGATACGCTCCTCTATGCTGCTCGACATGATGTCGGAGAGCTGCGAGGACGTGTAGCGACCATCGCGCGAGATGATGTTGCCAATCATCAGAATGCCGGAAGGCGAGCGCGAGACGCTGACGCCGGCATCCTGCACGGCCTCGGGAAGCTGGGACTCGACGCGCGCCAGCTTGTTCTGCACCTCGACCTGCGCCAGTTCCGGGTCCGTGCCGCTGGCAAAGGTCAGCGAGATCGACGCCGAACCGGTATTCGACGTCGATTCCATATAGAGCAGGCCATCGAGGCCCGTCATCGCGCTTTCGATTTTCGTTGTCACCGAATTTTCCACCGCCTCGGCGGTGGCGCCCGAATAACTGGCGCTGATGCGCACCGTGACCGGCGCGACATCGGGATATTGCGAGATCGACAGCGAATAGATGCCCATTACGCCGGACAGCAGGGTCGCAATCGCAAGAACGATCGCGAAGACGGGGCGAGCGATGAAGAAGCTCGCCAGGGCATTGCGCCGGAGGCCTTCGGTCATTTCGCAACTCCAGACGCGTCGCCGGTCGTGGCCGGGCTGGTGAGGGATTGCTTGACGACGCCATCCGCATCAATCGTCGCCTCGACGGGCGTGACGCCCGCGCCTGCGGAGATCTTCTGGAAGCCGTCGACGATCAGCCGCTCGCCCTCCTTCAGCCCCTCGGTGACGATCCAGTCATTGCCGCTCATGCCGCCCGTGGCGAGCGTGCGCTGCTCCACCGTGTTGTCAGCGGAGACGACATAGGCGATGGGTTCGCCCGCGCCGTCGCGCTGCACCGCGCGCTGCGGCACTAGGAAGGCGTTCGGCATGCTGCCGAGATCGACAGACGCGCGCACGAACATGCCGGGCAGCAGGATGCGTTCGTGGTTCGGAAAGCTCGCCCGCAGCGTGAATGTGCCGGTGCTCTCGCTGACATTGACCGTCGCGAGCGAAATTGTACCTGCGGTGGCGTAGTCCGCACCGTTTTCCAGCGTCAGCTTGACGCTCGGCGCGCCCTCCCCCTCGCGGCCGAGGCGCCCGGCCTCGACATCCTGCCGGATACGCAGAAGATTGGAGCTCGTATCGACGAGATCGACATTGACCGGGTCGATCTGGCGAATGGTCGCCAGCGCGTCCGTCTGGTTCTGCGTGACAAGCGAGCCGACACTGACGCTGGCCGTGCCGATAATACCGTCGATCGGCGCCTTGATCGTCGTGTTGTCGAGGTCGATGCGCGCGGTCTCCAGGCTGGCTTTGGCCGATTCCACGTCCGCCTTGGCCTGCAGCAATGCCGCTTTGGCTTCGTCCAGCACCTGCTGGCTTACCGCACTCTGCGATTGCAGCCGCTCGTTTCGATCGAAGGTGGCCTGTGCGGATTGTTCGGTCGCCTGCGCCCGCGACAGCGATGCAGCAGCGGCAGCATAGGCTGCGCTGAACTTCGCGTCCCGCACCTTGAACAAGATATCGCCGGCTGTGACCTTGCGCCCTTCACGGAAATCGATGCTTTCGATGATGCCGTCGATCTGCGGGCGGATTTCCGCCGTGGCATGGGCAACGACACGGCCGGAGAGTTGGGCATAGCGCGGAACCGATTGGGCTTTCAGCACCACGAAGCCCACTTCCACCGCAGGCGTACCACCGGGTGGTGTGCCCCCGTTGCCCTGATCCGAACAGGCGGCCAGAACGAAGCCGGCGGCCACAAGGCCGATCCACAGGATTTTCGCGCGCATCATGCACCCTTTTCTGCTTACGGCAGAGTGTTCTGCCAGCACATGTTATTTACAAAACTCATGAGTACCAATAATGTCCAGCAATCGACATTGTCAATCCCGCTGCTTCCCGGACACCCCATGAGCGCGACCCCGAACACAACGCCACCCGCCAAACGCAAAGCTCGCGGTCGCCCGAAACTCGCAACGCCAGCCGAGCAGCGCGCGAAAATCGTCGAGGCAACACGCCAGCTATTCCTCACCCAGGGCTACGGCAGCACCACGATGAGCGAGGTGGCCGCCCATTGCCGCGCATCAAAGCGCACGCTTTATGAACTCTTTCCCTCCAAGACAGACCTGCTCGGCGCCGTCATCGAGCAGCATCGTACCACCATGCTGGCACTTCCCGGCGACTATGCCGGCCTTGACCTGTCGCAAGCGCTCGAACAGATTTTTCAGGTCGATATCAGCGAAGAGGAAGATAAGGCGCGGGAAGCGTTTCTCAATCTCACGATCGTGGAAGCTGCACGCTATCCGGAGGTCGGGGAGATGATGATCAGGCTCGGGGGCGACAAGGCACATGCGCTGCTGGCCGACTGGATGGAAGAGAAGAAGCAGGCCGGGCAGATGTTCATCGATGACACCGCAAGCGCCGCACGGATGCTGATGGACATGATGTTCGGCGCCATCGTGACGAAGAAGGGTGCGCACGTCGAGTGGCCGGGCCTTGACGCGCGCAAGGACTATATGCGGCGTTGCATCCGCATCTTCGTCCACGGCACCGGCGTTCGCCCGGTGCCTGAAACCTGATCAGATGTACATTTCCCGCTCGCCGAAGGGATCGCCATCCTCGAAATTGTGCGTTCCGATGCGCGAGGTGTTGTCGCTCTCGGTGTTCTGTCCCGCTTGCTGCTGCGTGGAGCTCGTCTCCTTCGCCGCCTTCAGCTCGGCAATCTCCGCCTTGAGGGTCGCGATCGCGTCCTTGAGTTCGGCCTTGGCGTCTTCGTCCGCAGCCTCCGAAAGCTCGTTCTCCTTCGCCGAGAGTTGCGCTTCAAGCGCGGAAAGGCTGTTGCCGCCGGACGACGATGTGAGCGTCACGGCTGCTTGTTGATTTCCACTGAGAGCTGACCCGGCGCAGCCTGATATTTCCATTGAGAATTGACCCATGTTTCAACCGTCCCTCGCATGTTTTCAGCGGGGGCTCTGGAGTGATCGACATGGCGTTACTGAGCGTTATCCGGCGCTGGCATTTTCGAGAGCATCTATCGATCTGGGAGATTTGCCGCAGAACCGGCTTATCCCGGAATACCATCCGCAAATATCTACGTGCCGGCGGTGTGGAGCCCAAGTTCAACGTGCCGGAGCGACCGAGCAAGCTTGACGCGTTTGCGGACCGGCTGTCGGCTTGGCTGATGACGGAAGCCAAAAAGAACCGCAAACAGAAGCGGACCATGAAGCAGTTGCACTGCGACCTGGTGAGCCTCGGCTACGAGGGGTCCTACAATCGCGTGGCGGCATTTGCTCGGGAATGGCGCGATGATCGGCAGAGAGAATTGCAGACGACGGGCCGCGGGACATTTGTGCCCTTGGCGTTTGAGCCGGGCGAAGCCTTCCAGTTCGACTGGTCAGAAGACTGGGCGATCATCGGCAATGAGCGGACCAAGGTGCAGGTCGCCCATACGAAGCTGAATTACAGCCGGGCTTTCATCGTTCGGGCCTATCTCCTGCAGACGCATGAGATGCTCTTCGATGCCCATAATCACGCCTTCCGCGTGTTTGGCGGCATCCCTGGCCGCGGCATCTACGACAATATGCGCACAGCAATCGACAAGGTCGGCCGTGGCAAGGAGCGCGACGTCAACGTCCGCTTCATGGCGATGGCCAGCCATTATCTGTTCGAGCCCGAGTTCTGCAATCCTGCGTCCGGCTGGGAGAAGGGACAGGTCGAGAAGAATGTGCAGGATGCGCGTCACCGGTTCTTTCAACCCGTTCCGCGCTTTCCATCGCTGGAAGCACTGAACGACTAGCTTGAGCTTCGATGCAAGGAGTTCTGGGCAAAGACACCACACGGTCAGATGCGCGGCACGATTGCCGACATCTGGACCGAGGAAGCCCCGGCTCTGATGCCGGTTTCCAGACCGTTCGACGGGTTCGTCGAATATACGAAGCGGGTCACACCCACCTGCCTCGTGCATCTGGAGCGCAATCGCTACAGCGTGCCTGCATCCTTCGCCAACCGTCCGGTGAGCCTTCGGGTCTATCCGGATCGTGTCGTCGTCGCCGCAGAAGGTCAGATCGTCTGCGAGCACCGCCGCGTCATTGATCGCTCCCACGACCGGCCGGGGCAGACGATCTACGACTGGCGGCATTATCTGGCGGTCGTGCAGCGAAAGCCTGGTGCCCTTCGCAATGGTGCTCGGTTCATCGAGCTACCGGACGCATTCCGGACCCTGCAGCAATATCTGCTCAAAAAAGCCTGGCGGCGACCGGGAGATGGTCGATATCCTGGCTCTTGTTCTTCAACACGACGAACAAGCGGTGCTCTCGGCCATCGACATGGCGCTGAAGTCCGGTGTCCCAAGCAAGATGCATGTGCTGAACCTGCTGCATCGCCTCGTCGACGGCAAATCCTTCACCCCGCCGACCCTCGACGCACCTCAGGCACTGACGCTTACCAATGAGCCCAAGGCCAATGTCGAACGATACGATACATTGAGAAAGACGGAGGTTCGCCATGCGTCATAACCCAGCGAGCGGCGCGATCGTCATCATGCTGCGGCAATTGAAGATGCATGGCATGGCCCACGCCGTCGGTGATTTGACCGAGCAGGGATCGCCGGCGTTCGAGGCCGCCATTCCGATCCTGTCCCAGCTTCTGAAGACGGAAACGGCCGAACGAGAGGTTCGATCTACCGCCTACCAGCTCAAGACGGCACGCTTTCCGGCCTATCGTGATCTGAATGGCTTCGACTTCGCAAGCAGCGAGATCAACGAGGCGCTCGTGCAGCAACTCCATCGCTGCGACTTCCTCGACGATGCCAACAATATCGTTCTGGTCGGTGGTCGCGGAACGGGCAAGACACATATCGCGACAGCAATCGGCGTCCAGCCCATCGAGCATCATCACAAACGGGTCCGGTTCTTCTCGACAGTCGAACTGGTCAACGCGCTTGAGCAAGAGAAGGCTCAAGGCAAGTCGGGGCAGATCGCCAATCGGCTCGTCCATTCCGATCTCGTCATTCTCGATGAGCTGGGATACCTGCCGTTCAGCGCCTCAGGCGGAGCACTGCTCTTCCATCTGCTGAGCAAACTCTACGAGCGCACCAGCGTCATCATCACAACCAACCTCAGCTTCAGCGAATGGGCCAGCGTGTTCGGAGATGCCAAGATGACCACCGCGCTGCTCGACCGGCTTACCCACCACTGCCACATCCTGGAAACCGGAAACGACAGCTTCCGCTTCAAGAACAGCTCGGCGCATGAGCCAAAAACAACAAAGGAAAAACGGAGGAGCTTGACCACCACGACCAACACAAACGATACCTAAGGCGGGTTACTTCTCGGTGGAAATGCTGGGTCAGCTCTCAGTGGAAATCACAGGCTAAAACTGCTGCTGGATTCTAACGCCCCATCCGGACCACCAGACCCAAGCACTTCACTCAATGGGGGCAGGCCAGATGCGTGAAAGCTAAAATCAAAATTATCTATAAAATTAGTAGATTATTTCTTATCCGCATGCCGTGCTCCTTCTAGGTTTTATCGACTTCGATATGCCCTGAAAGGAGCTCGAGAATGACGGCATTGCGGCCTGCGCCACCCGCTTTGCGGTTAACTTCCGTCACCAAGTCCTATGGTCCGACCCGTGCCCTCAGCTCCGTCGATATCGATGTGCATGCCGGGGAGATCGTCGCACTGATGGGCGCCAATGGTGCAGGCAAGTCGACGCTGATCAAAATTCTCTGCGGCATTCAACGGGCGGATTCGGGTGCGATCGAAATCGAGGGCCGCACCGTCGATATATCGTCTCCGGCCCAAGCGCAGGAACACGGCATAGTCGTGGTTCACCAGTCGATCGCCGATGTCGGCGTGCCGACGCTCAGCGTCGCCGAAAACCTGCTCTTGGATATCTTCTGCACCGGCGCCCGGCCATTGGTCGCGACGCCTGCCGATGTGCGCCGACGCGCGCAGGAGCGGGCCGAAAGGATCGGCCTGGACATTAATCTCAATGCGCAGCTCGCCGACGTTTCGCTGGCCGACCAGCAATTGATCGCAATCGCGCGTGCCGTCAGCCATCGCCCGACAGTCATGCTGTTTGACGAACCGACAGCCAGCCTTTCCGCGGTTGAAACGGAAAAACTCTTCCGCGTCATCGAAGGATTGCGGGCAAGCGGCGTCGCCATCATCTACGTCTCGCACAAGACCGCCGACATCCGCCGGCTTGCCGACCGCGTCGTCGTCCTGCGCGATGGCCGCATCGCGGCGAGTTTCGCGCGTCCCATCGAGATCGGCGCGGCAATCCGCGCCATGATCGGCCATGACCTGCCGGCGGCTCGGCCGCGACCGGCAGATCATGGGCCACCGATTTTCCGTATCAGGAATGCTCGCTTGAGAAAACGCGAGGCGACCTTCGACCTCGATGTCGGCGCAGGCGAGATCATCGCGATCACCGGTCCGCTCGGTTCCGGCAAGAGTGCGCTTGCAGGCGCGATCTTCGGGCTGTGGCCTCTTGCGCAGGGGGAAATGTGGCTTGAGGACCGGCAGTGGCGTCCTTCCGGTCCTGCCCAGTCGATAGCCTCAGGCGTGTTCTATGCCGGGGAAGACCGGTGGCGGACATCGTTCTTTCCCTCCACTGTCCCCTTTGCCTCTCTGGCGGGCACGATCAGTTTTCCTTTTCTTCGCCGCTGGCGCTCTTACGGCCTGCTGCCACTCCGTCAGGAAGGCAACGTTGCCGACAACGCCATCGCTACTTTCGGCATCAAGGCACAGTCACGCGACGTGCCACTGACGGCGCTGTCGGGCGGTAACCAGCAGAAGGTGGTCCTCGCACGATGGCAGGCGGAGCCCGCGAGGCTCCTGCTGCTCGACGAACCCTTCCAAGGCGTTGATGTCGGCGCGCGCGACGACATCATCCGCGCGATCCGAACAAGTAGCACCGGGCGCGCGACGATCGTCTTCGTGAGTGACTACGAAGAGGCGCTGGAGGTTGGAGATCGCATTCTGACCATCGAAAACGGTGCGATCCAGGCCGGCCCAGATACGCCGGACGAAACCGCAATCCTCGAACCATCCCCGGCGGCGAAGCCGCATTTGGAAACAATATAATGTCCATCACAGTATCGTCACCCTCCGACCATACCGGCGCATCGTCGCGCTGGCCTTGGCAGACCATCGTCATAAAGTCGGGCATCTTCGTTCTGCTCGCTGCCATGATGGTCGTGTTCCAGCTGAACGAGCCGGCATTCCTCAGGGTCGCCAATATCTTCAGCATTCTTCAGGCCGTCGCAATCGTGGCGCTGCTTGGCATCGGTGTCACGGTGAGCTGCGCTATCGGCGGCTTTGATCTCTCCGTCGGCGCGATGGCGGCGCTCAGCCAGATGGCGGCTGCCTATATCCTCATCGTGCTCAATGGCTCCGCCTTCGAGGCGATCGCCGGTACGCTGCTGATCGGCCTGCTCGTCGGCCTGTTCAACGGGCTGCTCATCGTCATCTTGCGCGTTCCGGATCTTCTGGCGACGCTCGGCACGCTGTTTCTGCTTGCCGGCGCCCAGCTCATTCCGACGGGTGGGCGCTCCGTCGCTCCCGGCATGGCCCTGCTCGACGGAAGTGCTGCGACCGGATCGTTCACGGAATTCTTCCTAGCACTCGGACGATACCGGGTCGAAGGCGTGGTGCCGGTTCCGGTGATCGTGCTTGGCGTCGTCGCGCTCGCCTTCTGGTTCGTCATGGAGAGAACCCGCTGGGGGCGCGTCTTCTATGCAGTCGGCGGCTCGCAGACCGCGGCCCATCTGGCGGGAGCACCGACGAAAACCTACCGCTTCACAGCCTATGTCATTTCGTCCGTCCTGGCAGCACTCGGCGGCATCCTGCTTGCCGCCCGTCTGGGGCGCGGCGACGTCAGCGCCGGCAACTCTCTGATGCTCGACGCCGTCGCAGCGAGCCTCATCGGCTACGCGGTGCTCGGCGCCAACAGGCCAAACGTCTTCGGCACGGTCGTCGGCGCGGTCTTCGTGGGCGTGCTTCTCAACGGCCTGACCATGCTCAACGCCCCCTATTACATCCAGGATTTCGTGAAAGGCGTCGTGCTGATCGGTGCACTCGCCCTCACCTTCAGCCTGTCGCACCGCCGAACCTGAATCTGCAGCCTCACCGACATCCAAACCTTCTGCCCAAGCGGGCACAACCATCGGAGAACCAGCATGAAACGTCGTACTCTTCTTGGTCTTGCAACCGGCGCGCTTTTCGCCGCCTCCACGCTCATGAGCGGCATCGCCAGCGCGCAGGGCATCAACGGCGCGCCAGCCCCCTTCGACAAGGGCGGCGTTAAGGTCGCGCTTATCGTCTACCTCTCGGGCGGCGACTACTACCAGAACTACGAAGCGGGCGTGAAACGCCAGGCCGACAAGCTGGGTATCGAACTTCGCTCCTTCCAGGGTCGCCAGAAACCTGACGAACAGCGCGAGCAGATCCGCCAGGCAATTAATCTCGGCGTCAGCGGCATCATCATCGCCGGCGGCAAGGGCGAGGCCGTCTCCGACGTGGTGCAGGAAGCTCTGGACGCGGGCATCAAGATCGCCGTGCAGAACATCACGCTGCCGCAGAAGGGAATCATCGTCATCGACCAGGACGAAAGCAAGCAACTGAATCTCGTGCTGGAACAGGCGGTCAAGGACAACGGCGACGACTTCAAGGCCGGCTATATCTACGTCGAAGGCTTCCCCGCACTCGACAAGCGCGATGTCGCCTGGCAGGCCTTCAAGAAGAGCCATCCCGGCGTGAGCCAGCTTGCTCAATGGGGTGCGGTAGACGACACCCCGGCGCAGACCGTGGCAAACCAGACCGCCGCCGTGTTCCGCGCCAATCCCGACATCAACGTGGTCCTGGCACCCTGGGACGAGTTTGCGCGTGGTGCCAAGATCGCCGTGGACGAGGCAGGTATCAACGATCAGGTGAAGATCTACAGCGTAGACGTCTCGACGTCGGACATTCAAGCTATCCGCGAGCCCAACAGCCCGTGGGTCGCGACCTCGGCCATCAGCGCCGCCGGAACCGGCGCGGCAGCGCTCCGCGCCGTTGCCCTGTCGCTGACGGGCGAACTGAAAGACACCAACATACTTCTGCCGCCGACCCTCATCACGCGACAGTTCCTGCTCGACAACGATGTGAAGACGGAAGAAGAGCTGAACGCCAAGCTGCCAGAATTCGCATTGGACCATGCCGTCACGGCCGACTGGATTGCGAAAGCCGCCGCACCGTCCAACTAAACCGCCTCTTGCTTAACGACATCAGGGGTCGAGCTTCTCGACCCCTGATTCATTTATGAGCTCAAGCTTAGAACCCCATAGCCTTCTTCAGAGATTTCGATCAACAAGTGATATCGTACCCCGCTCAGATACTCGCACTCGTCCAAGTCTATACTCGTGGGATTCGAAGCAGCGATTTTTCTCCGCCATCAATTCGACCAGCCCCGAGTTTCGTAGACGCTTTCTTTCCGAATTTTAAGGCAAGAAGAGCATTATGAGCAAATCGAATTTCAGCGAAGATTTTAAGCGAGACGCTGTGCTTCGGATCACGGAGCGAGGCTACCTTCGTTCAACATTCTTAGTCTGGCATTGTGTAAATTTTCAGGGACTGAGCTTGTCAGCTGCCAATACAACTCCATAAACGGCAGACGTGATAAGCGCGCTGAGCAACATGCCGCAGCTCGCAAGCGAGACATGATTGGGCGATATTGCCAGCGTCCGCGCAATCCCCATGGCATGCGAGGAAAGGCCAAGAGAAAAGGCACGCTCCTCGGGGCCGCTCTTGGGAAGGAGATGCTGCCACAGCGCGCTTGATATGAAGGAGCCTCCGACGCCGTTGCACATGACGCAAAGCATCGCGAGATTGTCCCACCCGCCTGTCAGACGAGACAGAGGCAGTGCCACGGCGAGCGTCGTCATCTTGGGGCCGGCACTTGCCAGATAGGGCGCGTCGAGACCGAGCACCCATCCAAGTGCGATGGCAGAAAGAATGCCGGTGAGCGTCGATGCGAGCGTTGACAAAAACATCGCCCGTGCATTTGCACGGATCAGCGTCCTTTGTTGCCAGAGAGGCAAGGCAAGCGCCACCGTGGCCAGACCGACAAGGAATGTCATTGGCCGGACACGGTCGAGATAATCGCCGGGAGCCACGCCGAAGGCGGGGAGCAGAATGCAGAGTGCTATGATGCCGAAGAACAGCGGGTTGCGCAGCGACGAGATGCGAAACATCTGTGTCAGGCGCTTGCTGATCAGCCAGATCGCGATCGTCAGGGCCAGCCAGACCAGTGTGAGGATTATGTCACCCATGCCTGTTCTTGAAGATATGGAAAACCTGGGCGCCGACGAGCAGTGAAAGCACCAGCGATACGAAAACGGCGACTAGAATTTTCAGGAGAACCACGCCGCCCAGCCCATGCAGGGTGAGGAAACCCGCTCCCAGCGGATAGAGAAACAGGGGAAAGTTGCGCAACAGGGTATGGACGGCAGGCTCGACGGTTTTGACCAGCGCCGGGCGAAGGCAAAAGCCAAGGAAGAGCAAAGAAAGACCGATGAGCGCGGCGGGGACCGGCAGGCTCAAAGTCGTCGCAAGTCCCTCGCCCGCGGCCCATGCCGCCAGCACGATGGCAAGAGCGCCGCACCAGCGCCCGGCCGTTCCGATCCGCGTCATCGTCATGCGTCTGCCGGCAATGGAATGTCGGGATGGACCAGCCCCTCCGACCGCAAATCCGACCAGAAGCCGACCGGAATGGCAGCGGTGAAATGCGCGGCGTTCGCCTCGATCTCGGCCGGTTTGACCGCCCCGAAGACGACCGACGCGACCATAGGTGCAGCGAGAGGAAACTGAAGCGCTGCCGCCGGCAGCGAGATGCCGTGCGCATCAGCAATACGGCTCAGTTTCCGAACTCGCTCGATAATCGAAGACGAGGCCGCGCCATATTCGTATTTCGCGCCCTCGACGGCGCCCGTGGCGAGGATACCGGAGCTGAACACGCCGCCGACGACGAGGCTGGCACCCCGTTTTGCTGCGCGGGCGACTTCGTCGAAATAGATGTCGTGCTCCAGCAGCGTATAGCGTGATGCGACGAGGAAGACATCGAGATCGAAGCGGTCGAGGAAACGATCGATCATGCCGCGTTCGTTGACGCCCGCGCCGATGGCCTTGATTTCTCCGCTACGCTTCAACTCCTCAAGCGCGCGATAACCACCCTTTTCGAGATCGCCGAGACGGGCATTCAACTCCTCCTCGGTCCTGAAATAACCGCTGTCGAGATCATGAATGTAGAGCGCATCGACCCGGTTCACGCCAAGACGCTGCAGGCTGTCCTCATAGGAGCGCATGATGGCATCGTAAGTGAAGACGTGATGATGCTCGAAGGGCAGTGCTCCAGCCCAGTTCACCGGCTTGAACGATCCACGGTCACGCGGGGCCTTCAGGAGACGCCCGACCTTGGTGGTCAGGACATAGCTTTCACGTTCCTTTTCACAGAGCGCACGGCCCGTCCGGTGTTCCGCCTGCCCGAGGCCATACCAGGGTGCTGTGTCATAGAGGCGGAGGCCGGAATTCCAGGCCGCTTCGAAGGTTGCGCGGGCGGTTGCCTCGTCGATGGCGTTATAGACGCCGCCGAGCGGGCAGGTTCCAAGTCCGAGAACAGGGATTTGAAGGTCGGTCTGTCCGACGCGCCGTGTTGTCTGAATGTGCATTATAAGGTCCTAGAGATTTCTTGCGTCGATGACGCGACCCGCTTCCGCCGAGCGATAAGCCGCTTCCGCAAGGGCATAGGTCTTCAGGCTGTCTTCCGCGGAGGTCTCAAAATTCCCGCCTCGACGGAGCGCGTCGATGAAGTGCTGCTGGGTGCGCGGAACGCTGTCCTGGATCTGTATCCAGGGCGCGGATGTCCATGCGCGGCCATCATCCGCGATGGTTTCGCGCCGCTGCTTGCCTTGCGAATGGATCAGCAGAACCTCGCCCTCCAGAATCTGGATCGTGCCCTGACGTCCCTCGATTTCGCCAAGTGTCTGCGGGAACGGATTGGGAAAACGATGTGCAGCGTAGCTGACATCGACGATCGAGGTTGCCTTGTCGTCGTGGCGCAAGAGGATCGTCGCCGCATCCTCCCCGGCCAGCCCTTCCTTGACGGACTGGGTGAAGCAGGAGACCTCGCCGGCATCGCCGAACAGGAAGCGGGCGAGGTCCAGCATGTGGATGCCGACATCCATGATCATGAAGCGCTTGGTCTTCAGGAGATAGGGCTGGTTGGAATAGACATCTATGGCATTGCGCCAGGAAAGCCGCCCGAAGGTCAGCTCGCCGATTTCGCCGCTGTCGAGGATATCGCGGATGCGCCGGAAAACCTTCTGGAAACGGAAGTTCTCATGCACCATGACAGGTACACCAGCTGCCGCGGCATTCGCGACGATGCGCCGGCACGTATCAATATCTGGCGCAAAAGGCTTTTGAACGATCACGGGCACACGATGGCGCACCGCAAGCGCGACCAGCTCCTCGTGCGTTTCCATCGTCGTGCAGATATCCACGAAGTCGAAGCTGCCCGACGACAATATATCTGCCGTATCGTGCCAGGCGGGAATGCCGAATTCAGCCGCGTAGCTGCGTGCACGCTCGGCATCCCGGTCGCAGACGGCAACGATCTCGGCTCCATCCGTTTCCGACCAGGCATGAAGCTGGTTGCGGGCAAAAAAGCCGCAACCGATGAGCAATCCCTTGAGGGTTCCGGTCATGGGGCATTTCCATAGTTCAGGGAGAGAACGCCGTACGCGCCGATTCGGGCCGTCCCGGAAAGTGGCTTCGGAACGTGGAATGTTTCGCGGTCGAGTACCGCTGTTTCGAAGCTTTCTTCATCCAGCACGATGCCGGAGGCGGCGACTTCGCCTGCCAGATCGATCGCAACGGATTCGGTCGAAAGGTTGGCGAAGAGCGCCCGCCTTTCACCGTGCTTTTCCCACGTGACCTGTGCGACATTGCCGTCGATGCCTGCCGATACGACTTCCCCTCCTCCGGCCTCGGAGATCCATCGCGCAACGTGGTAAAGTGGATAGAGTGCCCCATCGGGCAACGCATCCCAGCCGTCTCGCGCATAGTCTTGGCGCGAAGCGACGAGGCCGAAGGGACCTGTCGGCGCGCCGAAAGCAAATCTCGCGACACCCCATGGGGCGAGCTGGGCAAGGTAGCCCACATGCCAGGCGGCGGCAAAGAGGCCGCGCTGGCGTGGATCCTGCGCCGCCATGCCGACGCGCTCCTCGCTCGAATTGTCGACCGGAGCCGGACCGTACGGGTTCAGCCTCGCACCGATGCCGACAGGCCCGACGGCCAAGGACACGCCGTCCGAAAGGTTTTGGGCGGAGTGCAGGATATGCGGCAGCGACTGCAAGGTCTCGATGACGGAGGCGTCATCGGCAGCATGCACGACCGGCGTCGTCGCGAAGGCGAAATAATCGACCAGTGCCGGGTTCGGGCGCTTGCGATTAAACTCGGTGAAAAAGGCCGGCGTTCCTCCGCCATGCCGGCTTTGCGGAAAGGCCGATGAAAGCGCCGAAGCCAGCTGCTTTTCCGACAGGTGCGATGGACGCGCCTCTTCCGGCTGGAAGGACTGCTCATCGATTTTCGCGCAGGCCGCGACATTCGCCACGACAATGCCCTTGTCCGTGAGCGCTTGCGCAAGCGCATGCAACGCCGCGCCGGCAGTGGCGGGCTCGTCGCCATCGAGAATGGCCTCGACATCGAGCGATGCGCCGGTTTGGCGCAGCAATTCGGCAAGGTCGGCAACAGCGGCAGTGGTATCGCCGCGCGCGGCATCGTAGCGAAGCAGAATGCTGGCAGGCTTCACGTCCGCCAGCGCATCGGCAAACCGCAGTGCGTCGCTGGCGTCCTCCAACCTGTCCAGCGGAAGTGCGTAACCAGGCAAAACCTGGCCCGCAAGAACCGGCACGGCGACGGGGTTTTCCGCAGCGCCACCGACACGCTCATCCTTGATCGTGACCGTAACCGACTGCCCGACCGGAACACCCGGATTGAGCCAATAGGGATAAGGCAAACCGATGGGCCGGCTATACGTCTTGAACGAGGCATCGGACCAGTTGCGATGATCCTCCATCTCGAAGACATCGCCCGCAAAACGCGTGGAAACATTGAGCCCCGGATACGGGTGGTGGGTGATCGCCTGAATGTCCATCACAGGTTGGCCGGGGCTGATCTGCAAGGGAATGGTGATCTGCTCGTGAAGCCCGGATGCGTGCTCGACCCCGACCTCAGTGCCGGCAAAGCCGATCAGCGGGTGCAGGATGACGAAACCCGTCCTGTTGGTGCTGAAGGGGGCGTCGGCGCTGATATCGGCGGTCGCCTCGAGATTGCCGTCGGCCCGCGCCTTGAAGCTGATCTTCGCAAGCACGCCCTTCCCGGCCTCGCCGAAATAGGCATCGTAACGCACATCGAAGCCGAGTTCCTGCTCGTCGATCAGCAGATTGGAAACGACGGGAGCCGGGGTGCCCCAGCTGGGCGTACGCACGAGGAAACTGATACCGCGAAGAATTTCGACGCCGTTCCAGCGTATCCAGCGCAAGGCCCCCGAATCGAACGTTGCTTCGAGGGCGCCGGCCTTGAGAAGACGCTTTGCCGGTTCCTCGACGGTCGTTCCCGTTAGGATGATGGAAGGATTCATCGGGTTTGCCTTTTCACGAAGCTGTCGAATGCGACGGCAGCGACGATGATCAGGCCGACCAGAATCTGCTGCACGTAAGGGGAGACGTTGAGAATGACGAGACCGTTGAGGAGCACGCCGGTCAGTACGGCGCCGATGACCGTTCCAACGATGGAGCCGGTCCCGCCCTGCAGGCTCGTCCCGCCGATCACGACCGCGGCGATCGCCGTCAGCTCATAACCGGAACCGGCGACGGCCTCGGCGGAATTGAGCCTGGACGCCAACACGAAACCGCCCAGCCCAGAGCAGAAACCGATCACGGCATAGACGGCGGTCGTCACACGGGTCGTGTTGATACCGGAAAGCCTTGCCGCATCCGGATTTGAACCCACGGCATAGACGGCGCGGCCGAAGCGCGTCTGTGTCAGCACGAAATGCGCGAGCAGTGCCACGACGAGAAAGATGATGACGGGAACGGGGACCGGCCCGATCATGCCGCGCCCCCACCAACCGAAGGCCTCATCGAATCCGGAGATCGGCCCGCCATTGCCGATTGTCAGCGCGACGCCGCGAAATACGGTCATGCCGCCCAGCGTCACAACGAAGGCGGGAACGGAAAGGCGCGAGACGGCAAGGCCCTGCAGGTATCCGGCAAGCGTTCCGGCGGAAATCGCCGCCAGTGCGGCCAGAGGCCAGGCATAGCCCGTTCCATCCGCGCTCAGCAGAAAGCGCCCCTCGATGCCGCCTTTCGCGACAACGGCGGCCGCCAGCCCGGACATCGCGACGAGAGAACCGACCGAAAGGTCGATGCCGCGCGCCAGGATCACGAAGGTCATGCCGACGGCAATGATCCCGTAGATCGAAACCTGCCGGAGAATATTGAAAAGGTTGAGCGGCATGAGGAAACGGGGCTGGAGAACGGCGAAGAGCACGACCAGCGCAATAAGGAAGATGAGCGGCGCGACCTTGCCGAGAATGGCGAAGGTCTGCGCGCGGTGCGTCGTGGTGAGGGATATGCTGGACATTGTTTTTTCCTTGGAATTTTCTCAGCCGTGCCGCGTCATCCTGGCCATCAGCTCTTCCGCCGTGGCAGACGCTCCGTCGGTTTCGAAGACGGAATGGCCTTCGCGCAGGACAACGATCCGGTCGGACAGCGCCATCAGTTCGGGCAGGTCGGAGGAGATGACGAGAACGGCGACGCCCTGCCCGGCTATCTCGCGCAACAGCCCGTGGACATCCTCCTTCGCTCCGATATCGATGCCGCGTGTCGGTTCATCGACGATCAGCACCTTCGGCCGACGCGCGATCCAGCGCGACAGAATAACCTTCTGCTGGTTTCCGCCGGAAAGCGTTGCAATGGGCGCATTGAACGAGCTTGCACGAATGCCGAGCCGCTCGACGAAACTCCCGAACAGACTTTTTTCCGCATGACGGTCGTTAATCCAGCGGTAGCGGGGTGCACTGGCGCCCGCGAGAGCGAAGTTTTCGACGACCGCGCGCTGCGGCAGGATGGCCTCCCCCTTTCGATCCTCCGGTACGAGGCCAATGCCAGCGCGAATGGCTTCGGTCGTGGAGGACGGCGAAAAACGCTGCCCGCCGAGACGAATTTCGCCGGCGCCGACGGGATCGGCACCAAAGATCATGCGCGCGGTTTCGGAGCGCCCTGCACCGACGATGCCCGCAAGACCGACGATCTCGCCTGCGCGAACATCAAAGCTCACGTCCGTGACGCGTGCCGGCGCGCGTCCTGATGCCCGCGCCGCCAGATTGCGCACTTCCAGGACTACTTCACCCGGTATTGTTGCCTCGCGCCTGAGGCCGATCTTCACGTCGCGACCCGCCATGGCCCGGATCAGCTGCGCATTGTCGACGGCAGCGACCTCTCCGTCCTCGATCATCCTGCCATCGCGCAGAACGGTGTAGCTTTGGCAAAAGGCGCGGATTTCATCCAACCGGTGGCTGACATAGAGGATCGCCACACCCTCGCGGGACAAACGCGCGATGATCTCGCCGAGATGGCTGACTTCCTCCGGGGAGAGCGAGGCGGTCGGCTCGTCCATGATGACGAGGCGCGACCGGCGCGTCAGCGCGCGGGCGATCTCCACCATCTGCTGCTGCGCGATGGATAGGCCGGCGACCGGCCGGCGAACGTCGAGCGACGATATACCGAGTTGCGCAAGTGCATCGCGCGCGGCCCGGCGAACCAGCGTCCAGTCCACCGTTCCGACGCGCGTGAGGGGCAAATGCCCGGCAAAGATCGCCTCGGCGACGGACAAGTCGGGGAACAGCGACAGTTCCTGGCGTATGACGCTGATGCCGGCTTGGTCGGCATCACGCGGTCCACTGAAGGCGGCCGAGGCGCCATCGATTTCCACTGCTCCGGCGTCTGCGGCAAAGACACCCGACAGAATATTGATGACGGTGGATTTTCCGGCACCGTTTTCGCCAAGCAGGGCGCGCACCTCGCCCGGCTGCAAGGCCAGAGAAACACCGTCGAGGACCGTCACGCCGAAGAAACGCTTGACGAGATCGACCGCGGCCACAAAAGGTACGGGGCGCTGAGCGCGCCCCGACGTTTCGACGTCCACGGTTTCCGGACGTGGATGGATCGTCATCAGTTGATGAGCCCTACGCGCTCTGCCTGTTCCAGATTTTCCGGCGTGATGGCAACGGGGGCGACCAGAACATTGGCGGTTTCCGGCTTCTTGCCTTCACGAATGAAGTCCACGATCGTGCGAACCGCGACGCGACCCTGCTGGCCGGGGAACTGATCGACGGTGCCGGCAAGGCTACCGTCCTTGACAGCCTTGAGGGCGTCTTCGGAGCCATCGTAGCCGTAGATTTTGATCTTGCCCTTCAGGCCGCGGGCTTCGACAGCCTGCGCAGCACCCAGCGCCATGTCGTCATTGCCGGCGACGATGACGTCAGGCACTTCGGAAAGGCCGGTCAGGATGTTTTCGGTGACAGCCAGACCCTTGTCCCGCGAGAAATTGGCGGCCTGTTCGGACACGAACGTGTACTTGCCGCCGGCGGCATCGAGCACCTTGTGAACGCCACCGCTGCGGTCATTGGCGGTCTTGTCGCCCGGGATGCCCTGCAGGTTCACCACCTTGGCGCCTTCGGGAAAGTCCTTCACAACCGCTTCGCCCTGGGACTCCGCACCCTTGAAATTGTCGGCCGCGACATTGGCCAGAACTTCCGGCACGCCATTGACCGGACGATCGACGGTAACGACGGCGATGCCGGCCTCGATGGCCTGCTTCACGACCGGGGCCAGCGCATCCGCTTCCACGGGCGCAAGAATGATGCCATCAACACCCTGAACGATCGCGGCTTCAAGGTCTGCGATCTGCTTGGGCGCAGACAGCTGGGCATCCGCCTTGACGATGGTCACGCCGCCGATCGTCTTCGCCTCATCTTCCAGCTGGTCCGTCAGAAATACGAAATGCGTGAAGGCGAAGGTGAGTGGCGAAACGAATACCGTCACCGGAGCATCCTTGCCCTTGGGTTCCGCATGAAGCGCGGAAACGCTTGCGGCGAACAGGGCGAGGCCGGAGGCGACGGTCAGAATTGTCTTGCGAAACATGTTGTTAGGCTTCCTTGTTTTGATGCTCAGAAGCTAGCGAGAGGCGCATCGCAATCCAAAGGCGAAACCACCAAATTCCGATCCCAAACGGGAATTTAAATATGATTATTCGATCGGCGTTAGCAAAAAATATCTACTAAATTTATAAAGAAAATGTATTTTGGCCGCACTTGGCGTTTGCCATTTATATCAACCGCTTACCCTGATGCCCCGGCAGGGGCAGATGCCAGAATGAGCGCTACGGACCGCAAAAATGGTCAATCTGCGCTCAGGCCTCGAAAGGAATATGATGTCCGCCTACCTGTCCTCTCTTTTTTCGCTCGAAGGCAAGACCGCGCTCATCGCGGGCGGCGCCGGCGCCATCGGTTCGGCAATTTCGGAGGCCTTTGCAAAGGCGGGTGCGCGCGTCATCGTTCATGATCTTTCGGCAGACCGCCTGGCGGCCCTGAAAGCGCGTTTCGCCGCCGAGAATTTGCCTTTCGAGGGGCTTCAGGCCGATCTCGATTCGTCGGCAGTATGCGAAGAACTGGTCGGCAGGGCAAAGCAGGTGACGGGCCGGATCGACATTCTCGTCAACCTGCAGGGCACCAATCGCCGCAAGCCCATCTTGGAGGTTACGCAGGACGATTTCGACATCATCACATCGGTGAATTTCCGAAGCGTCTACTTCCTCTCCAAGGCCGTGCAGCCCCTGATGAAGGCACAGGGTGGCGGCAAGATCCTGCACTTCAGCTCGCTTTCGGCGAACATCTCCTTCGACACGATCTCCGTCTATGCCGCGACGAAGGCGGCCGTAACATCGCTGACGCGCTCGATGGCGCATGAATGGGCCGGCGACAACATCCAGGTCAATTCCATCGAACCGGGCTTCGTCCAGACCGAATTCACGCGCCCGCTCTGGGATGACGAATACCGCAGCCGCTGGTTCGCTGATTATATCCCTGCCGGCCATCTGGCCGTGCCGGAAGACCTGATCACGACATCGCTCAGCCTCGTTGCACCTGCCTCGCGCTATGTCACCGGTCGAAGCGTCGTTGTTGATGGTGGCGTACTCTCTGGAGATTCGTGGGTGGAAAAGCTGGGCCGTTCCTCCGTATATCCCTGATCTAACCGCTCGCACGCAGGACCGAAGAAGAAAGACCGCCATGACAAATTGGCTCATCAACACCGAAGAGCTTTCCGATATGCTCGCCCGCAAGCCAGACAATATCGTCGTTCTGGATTGCTCCTGGTATCTGCCGGAAGCCGGCAAGCATGCGAGGGACGACTTCGTCAAAGGCCACATCCCCGGTGCACGCTTCATCGACCTCGGTGATGTCTCGGACCCGGATTCACGTTACGTGAACATGCTGCCCGCCGCCGATCTTTTCGCAGCCCATGTCGGCCGCCTTGGGATCGACAACGAGACGGATCTCATCATCTATGACGCGGGTTACGTTTCGTGCCGTCTCTGGTGGATGTTCCGGACATTCGGCCACGACCGCTCCCGCATTCTGAACGGCGGCTGGCGGAAATGGAAGGCGGAGGGCCGACCGATCGAAACCGGCGCAAGCGCCCCTGTCGCCCCTCGCGCGTTTGCCGCAAAGCTGGTTCCGGGCAAGGTGGTCACTCTGGACGAAGTTCGCGCCGCAATCGACAAGGACGATGCGACAATCGTGGACGCAAGAACCGCAGCGCGCTTCGACGGTCTGGAAGGCTCCGGCTACCCCGGCGTCGCCTCGGGCTACATGCCCGGCGCGATCAATACGCCATGGGCAAAGTTCTTCGACGCCGACAAGAATTTCGAATTCGTATCACCCGACAAGGCACGCACCGTCTTCGAGGAGGCAAAGGCGGATATTTCCGGCAATGTCATCACGACCTGCGGCTCGGGCGTCACCGCCTGCATTCTTGGTTTCATGGTCGAGCAGCTCGGCAACCCGGATTGGCGCCTCTACGACGGCTCTTGGCATGAATGGGGCCAACGTGAAGACATGCCGAAGCTAACAAGACAACCAAGTCACTGAGTATTGATTTGCACTGGTGGGTTGGATCATCCGATCGATCGTTGCATCGCCGCAGAAGCGAGGTAATGCGATGTAGTTTGGCCGGTCCAGAAGGTGCCTCGCATCGGGCCAATCTGCGCTATGGCAATCACGGCCTTCGCGCCGTCGATGGAGGAATTCCGTTGGGCGACGGTCGGATATCGTGGCTTACACAGCCACACACGCTTGCAAACGGTAAGCGTCCGGTGGTGGGGACGGTTATGCGATTGTGACGATAAGAACGACGATCCCAAGCACCCACGGGATCAAACCGATCCATCCTGCCATAGGAGCGTGGCAGATCAGTGAGCCATCGGGGACGCGTTTAAATCCCAGCGAGTTAAATCCTGTCTCGGTCGAGGATATGGATTGGACGCGCACGCTGCCGAGGGTGATGAGCGGCAACACGAGCCTGGCGGTGGTGTAGCGAACACCCTCATGAAAATCTGGTTCATCACAGGCGCCTCGCGCGGCTTTGGCGCCCTCGTTACCACACACGCTCTTGCACAGGGCGACGCCGTCGTCGCCACCGCCCGTAATCCAAAGGCGATCACCGAGCGGTTCGGTGAGCACCCCAACCTTCTTCCGGTCGCCCTCGACGTGACCGACGACAGCCAGGCCACCGCAGCAGTGAAGGCCGCGATCGATCGCTTCGGCCGCATCGATATCCTGCTCAATAATGCGGGTTTTGGATTGATAGGCGCTGTCGAGGAGGCGACGGTATCCGAAATAGAGGCTGTCTACCGCACCAATGTCTTTGGCCTCCTCAACGTAACCCGCGCCGTCCTGCCCTTCATGCGCCGGGCCCGCTCAGGCCGCATCCTGAATATCTCGTCGATCGGCGGCTATCACGGCGCGGCAGGCTTCGGGGTCTACTCCTCGACCAAATTCGCCGTTGAGGGGCTGAGCGAAGCCCTGCATGACGAACTGGCGCCGCTCGGCATCCATGTCACCGTGATCGAACCGGGTTATTTCCGCACCGATTTCCTGGATTCCACATCACTCTCAGTCAGCGGCAACATCATCGGCGACTACGAAGCGACCGCCGGCAAGGTGCGCGCGATAGCGACGGGGCTCAGCCATAATCAACCCGGCGATCCTCAGAAGCTGGTCGAGGTCCTGATCGCCTTCGCTGACGCTCCCAATCCGCCGGTTCGCCTGCCGCTCGGCAGCGACACTGTGGCCGCGATCGAAAAGAAGCACGCGCATGACGCCGCCATCCTCTCCGAATGGCGCACCATCTCATTATCAACTGACTTCGCCACTGATTCATGACGGCGCTCGTCTGGTTAAGCTTCGTCCGATGGGAGGCCGCTTTCGCGGTCTCCCATTCGCCTTGAAAGGATACGAACCGCCGAGCCACGTTTCCTTATGACAAACCGCAGCAATCATTTCCAATTTCGGGCACAAGCACCTTTTAAGCAGTCAGGTCGCAAGTTGCAGTTGGGATCGTCGGTGCGGCTGGTGCCTCTCGCCAGAATTAGCCGGGGTATGCGCTAGGCGAGGAGATGCAAATCAGCCGAGCCTCCCGTTGATCACCGCTTGAAATTTGAATCTGATGAACGGTGAAACATTCGAACGTATCACCCTCACCAAGGGGCAGACACTGGCGATCAGAGCAAAGTTCAATTCGACCATTCGTAACAATTAGGTATCTTATGGCGTGCGAGGCGTGATCCCCACCGAGCAGTGTCCTCACTCCAGGGCGCAAAGCGATTGTGTCCACTTGCAGACTGCCGCGGGGAAACCTATCGAGAGAAACGCTGTAATTATCTCCAGCCACATGAACACCGTGAATTATGTCGTTCCGTATGACACTGTGCTGAAGCCTCCGCCCGGTGCTTACATTCGAGTAGCACAGACCCAGACCGCCACAGATGCGAGCGATCGTCATTTCGTTTGCGCCGCACTTTCCGCGCTCAAACTGGCTGAGAAAACTTGGCGTTAATCCTGTGATCGCAGCGAGCGTTCTCAGCGACATGCGTCGAGCAGTCCGTGCGGCGCGGATCAAATGATGGATTTCGAGATCCCCGCTCATCAAGCATCTCCGTCCACACTACTCAGGTCACTGAGATGAACTTCGTCACGAGATAAGCGTCGATCGCCTCTGAACCACCTTCGTTGCCGTAGCCGGAATCCTTTATGCCTCCGAAAGGCACTTCAGGCAGCGCAAGGCCGTTGTGATTGATCGTCGTCATGCCCGCCTCGACGCGCGTCGCGAGCGCCTGTGCATTTTCGATCGACGTGGTAAAAGCATAGGAAGCTAGGCCGAATGGCAGTCGGTTGGCCTCTTCGATCGCCGCGTCGAGGTGCTTCACCGGATTGATGATCGCGAGCGGACCGAACGGTTCTTCGTTCATCACGCAGGCGTCGATCGGCACGTTGGTAAGCACCGTCGCCTCGAAGAAGTTGCCCTTGTTGCCAATCCGGCGCCCGCCGGTAACCAGCCTTCCACCCCGTTCCACGGCATCGCTGATGAGCGACTCGAGGGCCGGGATCCGCCGTTCGTTGGCGAGCGGCCCCATCGTGACGTCCTTTTCCAGTCCGTTACCGATCTTAATGGCGCGGGCGGCTTCGACAAAGCCATCGAGGAACTGGTCGAACACCTTTTCCTGGACCAGAAAGCGCGTGGGCGAAACACAGACCTGGCCCGCATTGCGAAACTTCGAGAAGGAAAGAACCTGCACTGCCTTGGCGACATCCGCATCGTCGAGGACGATTGCCGGGGCATGACCGCCGAGCTCCATCGTCGCCCGCTTCATGTGGAGGCCTGCAAGCGAGGCGAGTTGCTTGCCAACCGGCGTTGACCCCGTGAAGGAGATCTTGCGGATAACCGGATGCGAGATGAGATATTCGGATATCTCCGCCGGCACGCCGAAGACCAGACCAACGACACCAGCCGGCACACCGGCATCGACGAAGGCCCGGAGCAGTTCCGCGGGCGCGGCTGGTGTCTCTTCCGGCGCCTTGACGATAATCGAGCAACCGGCGGCAAGCGCCGCCGACAGTTTGCGAACGATCTGGTTGATCGGGAAATTCCACGGCGTGAAGGCAGCGGCCGGGCCGACGGGAAGCTTGATCGTGCTCTGGGAAACGTTGGAACTGCGGCCCGGGATCACCTGGCCATAGGCGCGCCGGCCCTCCTCCGCAAACCATTCGATGAGATCGCTGGCCGCGCCGATTTCGCCAAGCGCTTCGTTCAGCGGCTTGCCCTGTTCACGGGTCATCAGAACGGCGATCCGCTCCTTGCGCTCCCTCAGAATATCGGCGGCCTTACGCATGATCTTCGATCGCTCATAGGCAGATACGGCGCGCCATGCCTCGAAACCGGCAGAAGCGGCAGAAACGGCGGCCTCGAGATCGGCCCGGGTCGCCTTCGATACCTTGCCGATCGCTTCGCCGGTCGCCGGATCGAATACCGGCAACGTCGCGCCGTCCGTTGCATTTCGCCATTCACCGTTGATCAAAAGCTTGGTGTCGCAATAGGCCTGGTTTTCGATCGTCATTGAAATCTCCGTCTTCAAAGTTTCACGGGGTGCCGCCCTGGCGCGCAATCAGCGCGTCCAGCCAGCCACCATGCATCTGGGGAACGGACGCGATGAGGCATTCCGTGTAGTCGCTACTCGGATTTTGCAGCACCGCGTCCCGTTCGTTCTGCTCGACCACCTCGCCATCTTTCATGACGACCACCGTGTCGGCGATCGCGGCGACGATCTTCAGGTCATGCGTAATGAACAGATAGGTCTTTCCACTCTGCTTTTGCAGGGTGGAAAGCAAATCCAGTATTCCCTCCGCCACCAGCGGATCGAGTCCCGATGTCACCTCGTCGCAAATAATCAGGTCGGGATCGGCCGCAATCGCGCGGGCGATGCAGATGCGTTGTTTCTGTCCGCCGGAAAGCTCGCCGGGAAACCGCTCGGCAAGCGTCGGCGAGAGCTCGACCTGCTCCAGCAGCCGTGCCACCTGCCCCGCAACGGCTTCACTTTTCAGACCGCCGTAGAACCCCAGCGGACGCCCCAATATCTCGGAAATCTTCTGACGCGGGTTGAGCGCCGTGTCCGGAATCTGGTGGATCAGCTGAATGCGGCGCAGCGTTTCGCGGTCGCGCTGGTTGATCCCGCCCGAAAGCGTCGCGCCATCAAAGCGCAGGGTGCCGGTATCGGGCACAAGCAGGCCGGTGATGACCCGCGCCAGCGTCGACTTTCCGGATCCGGATTCTCCGACGATCGCCATCGTGCGGCCCTTCGGCACACGGATGGAAATGCTGTCAAGCACGCGCCGTGCGCCATAGGAGGCCGACAGACCGGCGATTTCGAGCAGATGCGCATCTGCGGTGCGCTGAGGGCGAATGGCCGGATCGGCAGCCAGAAGACGGCGCGTATAGTCCTGGCCGGGTGTGTCGAGGAGCGCCCGTGTCCCGGCTTCCTCAACGGTCTCGCCGTGCCGAAGCACCATGATCCGGTCCGCGACCTGCGCCACCACCGCAAGATCATGCGTGATATAGAGCGCAGCCGTCTTCGACCCTCGCACGGCACTGCGCACAGCCATGAGCACGCCGACCTGGGTGGTGACGTCAAGTGCTGTCGTCGGTTCGTCAAAGACGATGAGATCCGGATCGCCGGCCATCGCCATCGCAATCATCGCCCGTTGCAACTGTCCGCCCGAAACCTGGTGCGGATAGCGTTGCCCAAATTGCTCCGCATCGGGCAGGCCGAGGCGCCGATAGAGTTCGCGCGCCTTGGTCGCCGCGGCGGCACGATCGGAGAAACCATGCACCGCCAGCACTTCGATGAACTGGTCGATCAAGCGATGCGCCGGATTGAAATAGGCCGCAGCCGACTGTGCGACATAGGCGATCCGCATGCCCCGCAGCCGCCTCAGCTCCTTTTCGGACATGCGAAGGAGATCGCGCCCTTCGAACAGGACCTGCCCGCCGGAAAAGCGGCAGCCTGGGCGCGCATAGCCGAGCGCGGCCAGGCCTATGGTGGATTTCCCCGCGCCGGATTCGCCGATCAGGCCGAGCACCTCACCACGATCGAGCCGGAAGGAAACCCCTTTGACGATCTCCTGCCACCGGCCGCCGCTTTCGCCTTCGATCCTGAGATCGCGCACATCGAGAAGAATACCGGGCTTCGCCATATGAGCCTCACTGTCCATCGCGTAGGCCGCTGGATTTATCTAAGAACCAGTCGACGACGTAGTTGATGCCGATCGTTAGCACGGCGATCGCGGCGGCCGGCAGCAGCGGCGTGACGTCGCCATAGGTGATGAGGGTCGCATTGTCGCGCACCATCGAGCCCCAGTCCGCCGTGGGCGGCTGGATGCCGAGGCCGAGGAAACTCAAGGCGCTGATCATCAGGAAGACGAAGCAGAAGCGCAGGCCGAACTCGGCGACGAGCGGCGACAGGATATTCGGCAAGATCTCGCGGCGCATGATCCAGAGCCGGCTTTCGCCGCGCAGCCGCGCCACGTCGATATAATCCATCACCGTTACGTTCATGGCGAGCGCGCGCGCCAGACGAAAGACACGGGTGGAATCGACCAGCGCGATGACGACGATCAACACCGGAATGGACATGCCGAAGATCGTCAGAAGAAACATGGAAAAGATCAGCTGTGGTATCGCCATCAACACATCGACGGTGCGTGACAGCAAATGATCCGGCCACCCACCCGCCACCACTGAAAAAATGCCCAGCGTTCCGCCGACTGCGAAAGCCAGCAGCGTCGCTGCAAAGGCGATCCCGACGGTGTTTCGTGCGCCAAAAATCAGCCGGCTCAGCATGTCGCGGCCGAGATTGTCGGTGCCGAGCAGAAATTCGCTGCTCCATGCCGAAAATTGCGGCCCGACGATTTCTGCCTCGCCATAGGGGCTGATCCAGGGCGCCAGAAGGGCGAGCCCGACATAGAAAATGACGATGAAGAGGCCCAGCTTTGCGCTCAGCGGGGCTGCCGCAAGTGCTTTCAGCCAGTTGGGGGAAAGCCGTCCGCCTGTTGCGGACGACACGGCGCTGCCGCGCGCAAGTGCAGTCATGGACGGTTCCTTGGGAAGAAGCATGGTCTCTCGGCGTTTCATCGGCGATGCAACAGGCGTGGATTTGTCGCCGTTGCGAGAATATCGGCCGTCAGGTTGAGGAGGATGTAGGTTGCGGCGAAGATCAGGCTGCACGCCTGCACCACCGGAATGTCGCGCTTCTGGACGCTGTCGACCATCAGCTGGCCGAGACCGGGATAGACGAACACCACCTCGACGACGACCACGCCGACAATCAAATAGGCGAGGTTCAGCACCACGACGTTGATGATCGGGGCAAGCGCATTCGGCAGGGCATGGCGCGTTATGATGCCGAGGGGCGAAACGCCCTTCAGCTTGGCCATCTCGATATAGGGACTGGCGAGCACTCCAATCAACGCGGCGCGCGTCATGCGCATCATATGGGCCACGACCACCAGCGTCAGCGTCAAGGCCGGCAGGATCATGCCCTCGACGCGCCCGAGAACCGTGCCGTCGCTGGAACCGGCAAGGCTGGGCAGCAGACCTGCCTTCACCGAAAGGAACAGGATCAGCACATAGGCGACGAAGAATTCGGGAAAGGAGATCGATGTCAGCGTCAGCATGTTGATTGCGCGATCGAAGACACCGTTGCGGTAGAGCGCGGCAAGGATGCCGAGTGCGAGCGCAAGGGGCACAGCCATGACGGCGGCCAGAAGCGCCAGCTCCAGCGTGCTCGACAGGCGGCCGAAGACGAGATCGCCGATCGGTCGGTGGTTGGCGAGCGATGTGCCGAAATCGCCGTGCAGGATGCCGGAAAGCCAGGCGACATAGCGCTCATGCAGCGGCAGGTCGAGGCCAAGCTGGATGCGGAAGGCGGCGACCGTCTCGGGCGATGCCCCCTGGCCCAGTACTTCGGTCGCGATGTCGCCGGGCAAGGCGGACACGCCGAGAAAAATGATCACCGATACGATCCAGAGCGTGAGCACGCCGGTCGCCAACCGATTGGCGATGAGAACAAGAATGTTGCGCATGACCGATCCCGTTCACACTTGCCGCTGTTTGAAATAACTGCGCACGGCGATGCGCGCCGTGCGCAGTCCACGCCGATCAGGCGTGTTGTTGCAGGAAGGCCTTCATCGGTCGGCCAACCCGCTCAGAAGCTTCGATCAGGATGGCGTGCTTGAGGCCATCGAGGATGATCAGTTCGGAATTCGGCAGCGCTTCGGCGATCTGTTTGTTGAGCCGCGGATTGCAGCCGCCGTCGAGTTCGCCCGTAAGCACCAGCGTGGGCGCGCTCACCTCGTGCAGCCACGGGCTCATTTCCGTCTCGGCGTAGATGTCGAAGACGTTCAGGAACACGTCCCCGTCGGTATCGACAACCTGCTTCTTACGCCATTCGATGACATCCGGCCGAGCGGCTGCGAAATCGTCTGTGAACCAGCGCGCCGTCAGCGTATCGAGAACCTGGGGAATACCCTTCTCGCGCATCGCGGTGACGACGGCCTTCACCTTGGAACTGTCGTCTTCGGTGCGAAATGCTGCCGTCGACAGCAGGCCGAGCGAAAGCACCCGCTCGGGATGACGGCGCGCATAGGCCGGGCCGATCATGCCGCCCAGCGAGTGTCCGGCGAAATGCGCCGTCTCGATGCCAAGCTTGGCGCGCAGCGCCTCCAGGTCGTCGACCAGATCGTCGAGACCGAAGCGGCCCTCGGGAAGCGGCGAACCACCATGGCCGCGCAGGTCATAGGAAATGCAGGTGAACTGATCTTTCAGCTGCTCGACGATCTTCGTCCAGCCTGTCTTGCGTGCACCGATACCATGGATCAGGAACAGCGCAGGCCCCTGCCCCTCGATCGCATAGGCGCAATCAATTGCCTTGCTCATCGTGGAAAGCCTCACTTCTTTTCGGCTAACGCGGCGGCAGCTGCAGCCCGATCCGAGCAAAGCTCTCCGGCAACAGCCCAATCGTCCTGCGCGATCTCGCTGAAGATGATGTGGACCGACTGCGGCGTTGCCTTGGCGGATTCAACGAAGCTGTCGTTGACTGCCTTCGCGATGGCGCGCTTCTGTTCGAGCGTACGGCCGGGAAACATTTCGATCTTGATTACGGGCATGGTCATTCCTCGATTGTTGGGTTGAGATGTCGCATTCACGCGACGGATTTCTGGCGAATTCCGGAAAGCTGCGGCATGACCTCGGATGAAAACCGGGCCATCATGTCCAGCGTTTCGGATTGCTCCTGGCCAAAGTTCGAAGTGACGATCACCTCGTCGATACCGGCCTCCGAGTAGGCCGCGAGACGGTCGATCATCTCGTTCGTCTCGCAAATGATCAGGCTGCGGCCGAGCTCCTCAATCGTCTGCTTGCGCGGCAATGGACGGATACAGCCGTTGTCCACGATGCCTGGACCGCTATAGACGTTATCGAAACGCTGGTAGTAGATGGAGGCAAGCTCGAGTTTGGCACGCGCATCCGCCGCGTCACGCGCGAGATAGATGCCGCGCTGAAGTGCGAGGCGGTTGTCTTTGCCACTTTCGATCTGGCCGCGGCGGAAGGCGTTGACCTGCTCCAGCAGAATCGTATGAGAGGCCTGCAACGGCGTCGTCTGCACATGATAGCCCTTGCGCGCCGTATGGTAGATGCCTTCCGGCGCCATCACGGCCAGCATCAGTGGGATCACCCGCTCGGGGCGCGGCATTACGGTGATCGGATCGAACGTGTAGTAATCGCCATCCCAGGAAACCTCCTCCTGCGTCAGCAGCGCTTCCAACACCGCAAGCGATTCCTCGAATTTCTTCTTGGTCTTCTCGATCGGCGTGCCGAGGCGGTCGACCTCATACGCGAAGGCGCCACGGCCGACACCGAGAACCAGGCGCCCATCACAGAGCATGTCGGCCTGCACCACCTCACCGGCGAAAACCCGCATGTCGCGGATCGGCAATACCGCAATCGAGGTCACCAGTTCGATGCGGGACGTAACTGAAGCGATCTTGACGGCGAGCTGCAATGGCGACGGCACGAGCAGGATGTTGATCAAGTGATGCTCCGGGATCGACACGCCGCGGTAGCCGCATTTTTCGGCCTGCGCGGCCTGTTCGACCATGTCGCGATAGAGCCGGGTGCCCCCGTAGCTGGGATCGGGCAGGTAGCTGGATAGGAAGTGGTTGAAATCCATCGTGATATGTCCTCGTTTCTTGCTGTCCTAGCGGGCAGTCGCCGGCTTTGCGGACAGGTCGGGCGGCCATTCGGCCCAGGGGCGCGGCTTGCCATCGAGGGCCACAACGCGGCCTCCGTCAGCGGTGTCGTAATAGATGCCGAAGCAGCCGGCCTCGCGTTCCCGGAAGAAGCGCTGCAACATGCCCTGTTTCATCTCGCCGTCGATCAGCTCCCAAGGGCGTTCCTGAACGCCGAACAGGCGGGCCTCGATGCCGTTCGCGCTTTCCGGCTCGGCCTCGCCATTGCTTTCGACGGAAAACATCATCGTCGTGCGCCGCTCGCCCACCTCCTGGAACAGGGAGTAGAGAAGCGAGGCTTCCGCCGGAATGCCGAAGCGGGCAAACAGCGAACGCAGCACGCCGGTGTGCTGCTCGCCGGCTGAAAGTGCCGCTCCCGGCAATTCCCAGCGATCGCTGCCCTGCCGCCGGCAGAGCAGAACTTTACCGTCGCGTTCAAGAAGGCCTCCGACGAAGAGAGGCGCGCCAAGCTGTTCCAGCTCGCGCACGGCAAGCCCGAAGCCGACATAACCGCCACGGAAGTAGCCGAGCGGCTGGCCGTTCTTCGACTGGAAACGATTCACTGCGCCGAGCAGGATGATGTGATCGCCTGCATCGATGACCCGGTCGCGCCGGCAGATCATGGTTGCCAGGCTTTCGTCCACGAAGGGCACATCCGCGCCGGCGAGCCTTGCCAGTGCCTCCGCCTTCATCGACGGATCGCGCGAGGCGAACGCATTCGACATCTGGCGCTGCCAATCGCCCAGCACGCTGATGCTGAAATTCTCGGCAGCGACGAAAGTCTCGTAGCTGCCGGAGGTTTTCGCGAGACACACCAGCACCAGCGGTGGATCGAGCGATACCGAGGTGAAGGAGTTGGCCGTAAAGGCGCGAACCGTCCTATCCTCACTGCGTGTCGACACCACGGTCACGCCGGTCATGAAGGAGCCAAGCATGTCGCGGAAGAGACGGCGCTCGCAGTCGTTCGCATCCACCCAGGTGTGCGTCATCCCAAGTCCTCGATTTCAAGTTTGGCCGTGGCCGATTTCGCCGGCTGATAGCGCCCGCCCCGCTTCCGCCGTTTAGACGGCGGCGGGCGAGCAGGAGATTGTGTCAGGCCGTAACCCACCAGCGTTCAATCGCCTTCATGCCATCCAGCGGCAAATCGGCGTTCTGGCGCTCGGGGGTCTGTACCGCCTCGCCCAGTCCATTGACGTAGTTCATGAACATCGGAACGATGGTGCCGCCGTCGTCGCTTACGATGGCCTGCATCTCGCCATACATGTCCTTGCGCTTCACCTCATCGAGTTCTGCACGCGCCTCGAGGAGAAGGCTATTGAAGCGCTCGTTGTCCCAATGCGTATCGCCGAAGGACGCGCCCTTGGCGTAGATCAGCGAGAAGATGGCGTCAGGGGTCGGGCGACCGGTCCAGTAGCAGGTGCAGAACGGCTTCTTCGCCCACACATTGCTCCAGTAGCCGTCGCTTGGCTCGCGCTTCACGTTGATGTCTATCCCAGCGGCGGAAGCGGATTCCTTGAACACGACGGCTGCATCGACAGCAGTCGCAAACGCCGCGTCAGAAGCGCTGAGCTCGACTGACAGGCTGTCGAGGCCCGACTGCTTCAGATAGTGCTTCGCCTTGTCCGGATCGTAGGCACGCTGCGGCAGTTCAGCATTGAAATAGCGTTGGTTGGCCGGGATCGGGTGGTCGTTTCCAACGACACCATGCCCTTGCAAAAGCGTCGCAACCCACTGTTCACGGTCGATTGCATGTTTCAGCGCCATGCGAACGTTCTTGTCGTCATAGGGCTTGATATCGACCAGCATCGGCATGGTGGCATGGCAATAGCCCTGCACCTCATCGACACGCACCTTGCCGGCGCGCTGCAGCAGGGCGATGGTCTTCAGATCAACGCGGTTCATCACGTTGATCTGGCCGGTGACCAGCGCGCTCTGGCGCGCGGTGACGTCGTTGATCGCGATCAACTCGACCGCATCGACGTGGGCGCGCCCCTGTTTCCAGTAATTGGCAAACCGTGTTGCGGTGGCCCGCACGCCCGCCTCGAAGCTTTCCAGCTTGTAGCCACCGGTACCCATGCCCGACTGCCAGTCGACGCTGCCGTCGGCATTCGCCGGCATGACGCCGAGATGATAGTCGGAAAGGAGAATGGCGAGATCGGCATTGCCGGCAGCAAGCTCGATTCGGACGCTTGTGGCACCCTCTGCCTTTACGTCAGCAATCTGGGAAAAGATGCTCTTTGCAAGCGATGTGGTCTTCCCGCCACGATGATGGTTGATCGACGCGATCACGTCATTGACGTCCAGCGATTTGCCATTGTGGAACTCGACGCCCTTGCGCAGGCGGAAGATCCAGGTCTTGGCGTCCGCGCTCGATTCCCAGCTTTCTGCCAGCTCCCCGACCGCATTGCCATCCGCATCGAGTTCGATGAGATTGCTGCGCAGGCCGCCATAGCTCAGCGCCATCATGAAATCGTCCCAGGCGAGAGCCGGGTCGAGCGTGTCCGTGGTGTTGGCGCCGCCCAGCCCCATCGTCAGCGTGCCACCGCGCACGGGCTCAGCCCGCGCCGTCCCCGGCAGGGAGAGCCCGCCGAGCATTGCCGCGCCACCGATGGCGGCCGCACCCTTCAGAACCCCTCGGCGGGAGAGGTTGCGCTTGGAAAGACGATCCCAGTCGAAATTGCTCATTTCTTTCTCCCCCAATGGCGCCGCTTCAGTGCAGGGCCGCAACGTCGAATATTTGTACATCCGTACGATTTCTATTTCGTACATCTGTACCATTCGTCTTGTCAATACGGAAAGTGTGACTTAGGAGACGGTTGATTGAACGGGCCGCGAATGCGCGACGCCATGCTCTTGCCTGGAGCGCGATGTGCGATGAATATGGGGCGCGGACAGATGAAGAGGATGCAGCGTGACTGAAGCCAAGAAGAAGCAACGCACCTTTCGCTCCTCGGAGGATCGGCGGGCGGAAATCATCGAGGCGGCCTTTCAGTGCATCCAGGACGTCGGATATGCGAAGCTGACCGCGCGGAAAATCGCCGAGCACTCGAATATCTCGCTGGGCCACATCACCTACCACTTCAAGGATATGAACGAGGTGTTGGTCGAGACCTACCGCTATGCATCTCGAACCCTGCTGGACGCGACGTTTCAGGACGTCGGCCGTTCCTCGAAAACGCCGATCGAGCAGCTGAAGGCCTTTCTTGGCACAGGCTTCAGTCCGGCTTTCCTGAAACACGAATATCTGCGTGTGCGTGTCGATCTCTGGTCGGCGGCACTTTCCCATGCGCAAATTGCGGAAACCGAGCGTGAACTTTACGACCGCTACCGACTGAATCTCTTGGACGTGCTTCAGAAGGTGCGAGAGGAAAGGCAGGGCAGCGAGGGGGACGTAACCCTCCTCGCCGACAGCATAATGGCAATGCTCGACGGCCTTTGGCTCGACTGGGAACGTCATCATAACGATGCATCCATTCGCAACGGGCTGGAAGGCTGTATCCGACTGGTCAACGCAGTCCTCCCAGCTGCGGAACACTCCGTTACTCAACCGACGAACTGAACGCCACGGTGCTTTCCGGCTTCTGCCTGGACCCTGTCGCAGCCCGCTCCAAACCGAGCGCGGCCGTATCGCAATCTCCGATCGGCAAAGGCACGAAAAGCGGCGACCAGCGACCACGACGAGAACTTGCCTCCGCAAGCGGGCGCGCTACCAATATTCGTTGCCACAAAGATAGTTTCAGGCTCGACACGTTCATGGGATTTTCCGATCAAGCGACTGCGTTCAGGTTGCTCTTAGAAAAGTGCGGTGCGACCTCGGATGCGAAGCGGTGCATCATCTCAAGCATGTCCGCCTGGCTCTGGCCGAAGCCGCCACTGAGGATGACCTCATCAATGCCGGCCTCTTCATAGGCTCCCAGGCGATCGACCATTTCGGCCGGCGGACACACGAGAACGTTGCGTTCCAGCTCCTCCACCGTCTGCTTGCGGGGAAGCGGCTCAATCAGCCCCTTGTTGACGATGCCTGGGCCGGAAAAGACGTTGTCGAACCGCTTGTAGTACTCATGGATCAACGCGACGCAGCGTTTTGCATCGGCGTCATCCCGCGCGGCATAGGCAACACGCTGCAAGGACAGCCGGCTGTTCTTGCCTTTTTTCCCGGCCGCCGCCTTGCCGCGCTTGAACGCATCCACCTGTTCCAGCAGAACGGAATTCGATTCCTGGAGCGGCGTCGTCTGGACGCTCAGCCCGCGGCTTGCGGCGGCGTAGATCGCCTCCGGCGCCATGGCCGCGACCATCATCGGGATCGGCCGCGCCGGCCTTGGCATGATGGTAATCGGCTCGAAGCGATAGTATTCGCCGTCCCAGGAAACCTCTTCTCGCGACAGGAGGGCGCAGAGCACATCGAAGGATTCGTCGAATTTCTTCCTCGTTTCGGCGATCGGCGTGCCCAGTCGTTCAACCTCGTAGGCAAAGGCACCACGACCGACGCCAAGCACAAGGCGGCCATTGCACAGGATATCCGCCTGCACCACTTCGCCCGCAAAGATGCGCATGTCACGGACCGGCAACACGACGATCGCCGTCGTGATCTCGATGCGGTTCGTCATGCTCGCAATCTTGACGGCCATTTGCAGCGGGGAAGGCACCAGGAGGACATTGACCAAGTGATGTTCGGGGATGGAAACGGAGCGAAACCCGAGGCGCTCCGCAAGAAGCGCTTGATCGATCATGTCGCTGTAGAGCCGTTCGCCGCCGAACTCCTTCGTCGGGAGATAGCTGGTCAGGAAATAATTGAAATCCACGGAGAAGTGCTCCCTTGCTGTTACTCGTTGGAACGCCGCACATGAACGACCTTGGCGTGCCGGGGAATCACCACCCGGCTTGCAAGCCGGGCGGCGCATGAAAAGGTCGTTGTGATAGCGCCTACTTGCCAGTCCAGGATTTGACGCGCTCCGGATTTGCCGAAACCCACTCCTTGGCTACGGTGGCAGGGTCTTTCTTGTCGATCGTCATGGCGTAGATCCACGCACCGACTTCGCTCGGCTCGATCGCAACTTTGTTCAGGAAGGCTGCAATTTCCGGCGCACGTTCCTCAAGCGAGGAGGAGTAGGCGATATAGATCGGCTGCGGCGGCGTCGCACAGGTAATGCGGCTCTGCTTCAACCAATCCGGCGACTCTTTCGGGTCGACATAGTTGTAGCAACCATCGGCCTTGTACTCCGGTGTGGCCTTCTTGCTTTCCATGGCAAAGCCATCGAAGGCCGGCTCTTCAAGCTGTGTCAGTTCATAGGCCTGATGCAGGGCTTCCGGTTTCCAATAATAGAACAGCAGGCCGTTCGTCTTCTTTGCCTCGACGCTGGCAAGCTGCGTCTTCATCAGAGCATCAGAGGCAACGATCGGGTCGTAGAACTCTTCCAGTCCATAGCTCACACCCTTGACCCGATAGATGTTCGTAACGCCCCAGCCCGGGGCACCCGGCCAATAGTCGCCGCGGCCGTCGCCATTGATATCGAAGAGCGCGGCGATTTCCGGCTTCTTCAAATCCTCAATCGACTTGATGCCGTGCTGTTCGGCGAAGAATTTCGGGACATAGAATCCGTCAGTGGCATCGTAGGGCTTGGCATTCAACCTCACCTTACCCTCGCTGGTGACGAAACGGTCGATATTGCTCTGCTGCGCGCCAGACCAGACCGCCGGATGCACATCCACCGAACCGTCGCCCTTTCCCATCGCAGCGAAGATCGCTGTCTGATCGGCCGCGATAAGACTGACCTCGGCCCCGTAGGTGTTGGTAAGGATTTCGGCGAGAACCGCGTTCACCGCTCTCGGCTCGTCCCAGGTGAGATCGGCCAGGACGATCTTTTCTCCGGCACCTGCCGCAAGCGGCTGAATGAGCGCAAGGACGCCGGTAAGAGCAAGCGCACGGATCCGTTTCTTTAACTGCATGTCATTGTTCCCCTTGTTGATTGGAATGGATTCAAAGATCTGTCTTGCGGCCGCTGCCCGCCAGGCGATCAAACAGCACGGCACAGAAGACGATTGCGAGGCCCGCGAGGATGCCTTCGCCGTATTGGACGTTCTGCAGTGCGAAGAGGACGTTATAGCCGAGCCCGCCACCGCCGATCAGCGCGGCAACGACCACCATCGACAAGCACATCATGATCGTCTGGTTGATGCCTGTGCGGATGGAGGGCAGCGCCAGGGGAAGTTCCGCCTTGAGCAGCATCTGCAAGGGCGT
Source organism: Shinella sp. M27 (assembly GCF_049199905.1). Classification (NCBI taxonomy): domain Bacteria; kingdom Pseudomonadati; phylum Pseudomonadota; class Alphaproteobacteria; order Hyphomicrobiales; family Rhizobiaceae; genus Shinella; species Shinella sp. M27. The sequence continues at coordinate 7,011 of NZ_JBLZPK010000074.1, read as the reverse complement.
GGCCCCATGCGCCTGCATCGCTTCACGAACATGCAACGGAACCTGCTCGATGCCGAGGCAGGTGAGCCGGACCAGAGGCGGCAGCGCGAAGATCACCGTCGCGATCAGCGCCGGCGGCTTGCCAATGGAGAAAAATGCGACTGCCGGCAACAGATAGACAAAGCTCGGCATGGTCTGCATCAGGTCAAGGACTGGTGATGCTATGGCGCGGCTGGTCGGACTTTTCGCAAGAAGAATCCCGGCGGGGATACCGATGACGACACACACACAGAGCGACGCCAACACCAGTGCCGAAGTCTGCAGTGCCTCCGCCCAATATCCGAACAGCCCCAGATAACCGAGCGCCATCCAGACCAAGACGAGCAGCCCTGCCCCGCCCCGCTTCCAGGCGGCAAATCCGACGACGGCAAAAAGGACAGGCCAAGGCGCCAATGTCAGGACATTCTCCAATCCCTTCAGAAGCGCCAGAAGCCAGCGTGTCACGATGCGAAAGAAGACATCGCCCTGCACGGTGAGATACGTGACCGCCGCATCGATCGAGGCTGCGGCTGTGCCGCGCACAACCTGCGACGATGGAAATGTGGAAAGCTGCGCTGCGATCGGCCCGGTCATGTTGGCAATAGCGATAGTGGCTAGGCTGAAAACATAGAGCGACAGTTCGATCCACGGCTGCCACGCCGAGACCTCACGACGGAATTTCGTCTCCGGCCCGGCAAACCGTGCCAACGCGATCGCCGCCGCGCGCGAGAGGCCAAAGACGAGAAACATGCTGCCGAAAAGACCCTGCATCGCGAACCACATCGCTGCGCCATCCGCGAGCAGATAAAGCAGCAGGAAACGTCTTGGCCGCGCTGAAACGCAGAGAGGTCCGACCAGAAGACCGGCAAAATGGAGGACGACCGGTTTTCGGTTGCTTTGGCGTGCCGGCACTGCTGCGGTCAACGTTGCGGGATCGGCGGGCTGAAAGACCATGGTCACATCTCCTCCTATCTCTTGCCGCGCCCGCCGACGGCGACCAGAATTTCACGCGGCCCGACAACACCGATCACCAAACCGCCATCGGTCACGGCGATCGGGCGATCAGTCTCTGTTTGCAGGGCGATGAGCCTGGCAAGCAGTGTGCTGCGTTCGCAGACCGGCCAACCTTCCGGAACGGCGGAGGCCAAAAGAGCTGCGGCATGCCCTGGATACTGCGTTGGAGGCACCATGATGCGCTCGGCGTCAACGAAATGAACCGGCGATATTCCCTCGACGAATTGCGCGACGTACTCATTGACGGGCGACAGCACGATCTCGGCGGGCGTTCCTGTTTGCACGATCTGCCCGTCACGCATGATCGCAATCCGGTCACCAATACGGATCGCTTCGTCGAGGTCGTGGGTAATGAAAAGCGCCGTCTTGCCGAGTGTTTTGACAAGCCGCCGGAACTCGGTCTGCAACTGCTTGCGGATCAAAGGATCGAGCGCGCTGAACGGTTCGTCCATCAGCAGGATGTCGGCGTCCGCTGCAAGCGCCCGCGCCAATCCCACGCGCTGCTGCATACCGCCCGACAGTTCACTCGGGTAACGATCTCCCCACGCCGAAAGCCCAACGACGGACAAGGCCCGTTGGACCGCAGCGTGCGCTTCGAGGCCCGTTTCGCCACGCAATTCAAGCGGAAGATAGGTATTCTCCTCCACCGTGCGGTGCGGGAGGAGAGCCACATTCTGGAAGACCATCCCGATCTTTCGCGCCCGCAGTTCCCGCAAGCCTCTGGCATCGAGAGCTGAAATTGAGCGCTCATTGACTAGGATATCCCCTGCCGTCGGCTCAATCAGGCGATTGACGTGCCGGATCAGGGTCGACTTTCCGGAACCTGAAAGCCCCATGATGCAGAAAACCTCGGACGGACGGACGTCGAAGCTGACGCCTTTCACCGCGACGACGCAGCCATGCTCCCGTCGCGCGCGCTCCACGTCCATCCTCTCGGCAAGAAGGTCGCCGAGAATCCCGTCAACGACCGGCTGGTGTCCAAAGACCTTCCAAACGTCCCGGCAGGAAACAACCGGCGCTCGAGCTTCGCCGGCATGCGACGTGTCGAACTGCATCTTAGGTACAGCGTTCATTTGACCTCATCGACGGATCGAAGCTGCAGAAGCCGGGTGATCGGCTTGCAAAGACATGATCGGAGCCTCGTCCAGCACATCAATGCCAGCCCGAGATGAAGACCGTCCTGAAGAATTTCCCCTCGCGGCCGGTGGATGAAGAAAAGTTGACAGAAAGCCATAATCCTGTAAATCAAATTATTATGGTAATTATATTCGTATTTCTCGAACTTTCTCATTCATTCCAAATGGGACGGGACACATGAATCTTTCTCACGTGCACACGTTTCTCGTGGTGATGGAAACGGGCAATCTCAATAAGGCTGCCGCCAAGCTGAACGTCACGCAGTCGACAGTGACGGCGCGCATCAACGCGCTCGAAGATGTGCTTGGTCAGAAGTTGCTGCGGCGGGTCAAGTCCGGCGCCGAGCTGACAGCCACTGGTTCCAAATTCGTCAAGCACGCCCAGATCCTCATGCAGGTCTGGAACCAGGCTCGTCACGATACCTCGCTGCCGAGCGGATTTGACGACGTGTGCAATCTTGGCTGTACCGACGCGCTGTGGAGCGGAGCGGGAGAACTGTGGCTCAATATCACCCGCTCGCGCTGCCCGACGGTCGCGGTGAACGTCGAGAGCGGGAGCGAGGCGGAGGTGCGTCCGTGGATCATCAACTCCATTGTCGACGTCGCTATCGCCTATGAGGCGCCACCGGCGACCGGCTTTTCCATCAGCCCGCTTTTCGAAGATATCGTCATCGAGGTGGCGACGGTCGAGCGCGGCCTGATGCGGTGGGACCCGATGTACGTCTATGTCGATCACGGCGAAGAGTTCCGCCGCTGGCACGCCGAGACGTTTCCGGTTGATGACACAGCTGTGGTGACGTTCACTAACAGCGTCTTCGCCTTGAACCATATTCTGAAATGGGGCGGATCGGCCTATTTGCCGTATCGGATCGCCAAGGACCGAATGGACGCCGGCCAGATTTTCGAAGTGAAGGATGCTCCTCGCTTTCGCCGCACCGCCTATCTCGCCCGTAACACGGCTCGAACCGAGAACTGGTCGTGGTTCGATGAAGTGCATTCGGGGTTCAGACAGGCTGCGGAAGAACTTGAGCTTTCCGCTCTGCGCTGATTTTGGCCTCGCGGGAAAGCTTAGGCCGGATAGGTACCTATCTGGGGGAAACAACAGGACCTCGTTTGGTACATACGTACAAAATACTTTCGTACATACGTACCAATTAGTCAAGTGCTCTTGGCTAGCGCCCTTCGGGCCGGAGTGCCCGACACAGAGGTTATGACGCCAACGATCGAATTGAGCAGCTAGCCAAACTAAGGTGCCGACCCATTGACAAGAACGTCATCAGACGCCGTCAAGACAATGCTGATACGTATAGGCAGGACAGAATTTTTTGCGCTCTTGAAGGGATACGAACTTGAGACCAGTAGTTACAGCAAATGCCTTTCGATCGATCTTTAATGTTTTAGTATCTGGCTGAGAAAGAGCTTCGTGCGCTCGTGCTGCGGATTCCCGAAGAACTCGTCCGGCTTGCCCTGTTCGACGATCTGGCCCGCATTCATGAAGATTACCCGGTCGGCGACGGCGCGGGCAAAGGCCATTTCGTGGGTGACGCAGACCATGGTCATGCCGTCGCGCGCCAGGCTCGTCATAGTGTCGAGCACTTCGGAAACCATTTCCGGATCGAGCGCGGATGTCGGTTCATCGAACAGCATAACTGCCGGCTGCATGCACAGCGAACGGGCGATCGCCACACGCTGCTGCTGGCCGCCGGAAAGTTGCACTGGATACTTGTTCGCCTGTTCGGGAATACGTACGCGCTCGAGGAATTTCAGCGCAGTCTTGCGGGCCTCGGCCTGCGAGACGCCCTTAATCCACATCGGCCCGACCATGCAGTTCATCAGCACGGTCATGTGCGGAAAGAGGTTGAAGTGCTGGAAGACCATGCCAACGTTTTTGCGCACCTCCCCGACATTGCGCATCTTATCGTGCAGGGGAATACCGTTGACGACGATATCGCCTTCCTGGTGGGCCTCCAGCCGGTTGAAGCAACGGATCAGCGTCGACTTTCCCGAGCCGGAGGGACCGCAAATGACAATGCGCTCGCCCTTTTCCACCGTAAGGTTGACATCGGTCAGCACCCGGAACGCGCCGTACCATTTGGAGACGTTGCGGACGTCGATGATCTTTTCGCTCATCGGACTTTGCTCCTCGTATAATGACGCTCGATGCGCGACTGGATGAGTTCGAGGCAGATCGACACGCCCCAGTAGAGCATCGCGGCGGAGATCAGCATTTCCATGTGCTGGAACGACTTCTGGCCGAGCGTGCGCGCCAGGAACATCAGTTCCCACACGCCGATGACCGAAACGAGCGAACTGTCCTTTAGCATCGAGATGAACTGGTTGCCGGTGGGCGGGATGATGACGGGCAGCGCCTGCGGCAGGATGATCTTGCGCATGGTGATGCCGAAGCCGAAGCCGATCGAGCGCGAGGCCTCCCATTGGCCACGATCGATGCTCTGGATGCCCGAACGGAAAATTTCCGTCATGTAGGCGCCGTAGCAGAGGGAGAGCGCCAGGATGCCCGCCGGTACCGCGTCGATGATGAAACCGAGCTGCGGCAAGCCGAGATAGATGAGGTAGACCTGCATCAGCAGCGGCAGGCCGCGGAAGAAGGAGGTATAGAAGCTGGCGATCGCATAGGCGAAGCCGTTGCTCGAAAGCTTGGCGACCGAGCCGAGAATCGCGATGAAGGAGGCGATCACGATCGATATGGCGGACACGTAGATCGTCGTGAAAAGCCCCTGTGTGACAAGGAAAGGCAGCTTTTCGGCGATGAACGGCAGGCTGAGATCGAAGGTCGTGAAGAAGGCGAGAAAAAGCAGCAGCAACTCGAACCAGACGACAGCGACCTGCACTCTCAACGACGCAAAGCCGATCAGCACGATGTTGAGGCAGAACATCACGGCGATGACGAAAGCGATGGCAAAGCGTCCGTAGAAACCGCTCTGCGACGGTTCACCGATCACAGGCCTCATCACCTCGCCCAACGAGGTTCCTGTCAGGTCGAATAAGAGAAAGAAGGCGAAAACCGCGGCGAACAGCGTGGCGACAAACCACGGCTTGTGGACGAGCACTTCGGATTCGACGGTATCGGGATACAGCATCATCCCTCCTTGATAATTGTACGCGGCCCGAAAATCGGGCCGCGCGCCGACGGGGCGTTACTGCGTGACCGTGTAGTCGACACCGTACCATTTGACGGACAGCTTGCTCAGCGTGCCATCGGTCTGGATAGTCTTGATTGCCTCGGCAATCTTCTCGCTCAACTCCTTGTCGCCCTTTTCGACGGCAACCGCCAAAGGCTCGAAGAAAACAGGTTTGCCGAGCTGCTTGATCGGGTAACCCGCCTTCTGCGCGTCAAGAATGCTCGGCAGCGAGGAGACCACGGCGTCTAGACGCGTGCCGTCGCCCAGGCGAAGATCGTCGAACGCGGTTGTGGAGTTGGCGTAGGACTTCACCTCACCCGGCTTGAACTCATAGGTAAAGGCAGGCGCACCGGCCGCATCCAACGTGAGATCCTGGTTGGCATAGGCTTCGAAGGTCGACGTTGCCGTCACACCGATCCTTTTCCCTTCGAGATCAGCCAGCTTTTCGGCCTTGTTGTCCTTGTGCACGGCAACGGCGGCAGGCGTGTAGTAATAGACGGCGGGGAAGTCGAAGAGTTCGCCGCGCGCCTTGGTCGGGGTCATCGAGCCGATATGCATATCCCACCGACCCTGCCAGTTGCCGGCCGTGATGATATCCCAGCCGGGCGTGACGAATTCGACGGATACGCCGAGGTGCTTGCCAACCTCCTTCGCGACGTCGACGTCGAAGCCGTCCATCTCGTTCTTGTCGTTGACGAAAGACTGGGGCGCCCAGTTGGCGTCGGTGGCCACCTTCAGCGTCTTGGCTGCGAGCACACGGTCGAGCACCGCGCCGGCATTGGCCGGCATGGCGGCCAGCGAAAGTGCGAGAGAGGCGGCGAGAGCCGCAAAGGTCGAAGTGTTGATCATGCGTTTGTTCCCTCTGACTGTTGTCGTTTCATCGACGGCGCGAGTTCCTCTCTCTGCCGTTGCTGGTGATCTTGAGGCTTGCTGCCCCATGCGTCTTCCGGTGTTACCAAGCAGCGTCTGCCGGCTGGATCCATCGAAATGACGGAAGTCAAATCGCGCCCTCATCGGCCATTTCCGCCCTCACGGCACGGGCTACGCGGAAGGCCTCCACGCCGGCCGGCACTCCGCAATAGACCGCAATCTGGACCAGCGCGGCCTGAAGCTCCCTTTCCGTCAACCCGTTGCGAATTGCCCCTCGGAAGTGGAGGCCGAACTCGTGCATGCGATTGCTTGCCACGAGCATACCGAGGTTGAGAAGGCTGCGCTGTTTGAGGTCCAGGCCGTCATCTGTCCACGCCATTCCCCAACAATACTCGTTCAGCACGTCCTGGAGGGGAGCCGAAAACTGATCGGCCTGGTTCATCGCCCGGTCGACATAATCGTCGCCCAACACGCGCCGCCGGATGGTCTCCCCCTTTTCCCGCAAGGATCTATCCATGTGCCGCCTCCGTATGCATCAGGAAATCGCTGACGGCGTCCGCCACGACATCCGGTGCCTCGATGAGGATGGAATGGCGAAGGCCGGGAAAAATGAGAAGCCGCGATCCCGGGATACGCTCATGCATGTAGCGGGCCATGCGCGGATTGGACCCCGCATCGTCCTCGCCGGTGGCAATCAAAGTCGGGCAGCGAATCTGGTCGATAAAACCGCCAAAATCGGTTTCGGCAAGCACCCTGTAGGCGGACGCGTAGCAATCCGGATCGTTTTCCGCATCGCGCGCGCGAAGCCGGTCGATGATTTCGGGGTTCTT
>NZ_JBLZPK010000073.1:0-265 GCF_049199905.1 Shinella sp. M27 | reverse complement strand
TCTGGTCGATAAAACCGCCAAAATCGGTTTCGGCAAGCACCCTGTAGGCGGACGCGTAGCAATCCGGATCGTTTTCCGCATCGCGCGCGCGAAGCCGGTCGATGATTTCGGGGTTCTTTTCCTGAAAGGCCTCCGTCAACCAGCGGGAAAGCGAGGCATTGTGGTGATCGGCGGGCGTGCCGGCCTGGAGAGCGGCCAACCGGGCAAGGACGCGCTCTCGCTCCTCCGGCGTGCGCCCCGCAACGGTGGACAGGAGAACCAGCCG
>NZ_JBLZPK010000072.1:0-40649 GCF_049199905.1 Shinella sp. M27 | reverse complement strand
CACGGTGCGGAAAATGTCGTCCGCCTCCTTCGTGAGGCTCTCGTCGCCGCACAGCACGCGGGCGCGGGTCAACGCCATATGCTCCCAGGTCCAGGCCTCCTCGGCCTGGTACTTGGCAAAGGACGTGATGCGGGTCGCCACCGGCCCCTTGTTGCCGGACGGGCGAAGCCGCATGTCGACCTCGTAGAGCACGCCCTCCGCCGTCGGCGCTGAGAGTGCTGCAATCAGCCGCTGGGTGATGCGGGTAAAGTATTTCATGTTGTCGAGAGGCTTCGCACCATCCGACTCGAAGGCATCGCTGTCATGGTCGTAGAGCAGGATCAGGTCGATGTCGGAGCCGGCCGTCAGCTCGAAGCTGCCGAGCTTACCCATACCGACCAGCGCCACGCGCCCGCCGGGGAATTTGCCATGCGCCGCCTCCACCTCGTCCAGCACCGCCTTGAGGGCGGCGGCAACGATGAGGTCGGCGACATGGGTTAACGCGCGGCCGGCCTGCTTGCCGGAGATTGCGCCCGTCAGCAGGCGGATGCCGATGAGGAAGCGCTGCTCGGCAGCGATGATGCGCAGGCGGTCGAGGATTTCCTCGTAGTGCCGCGCGCCGGAGACGAAGCCTTCGATGCGTTCGGCAAGATAGGCGCGCGTCGGCAGTTCGGCGAGCAGGCCGGGATCCAACATGCCGTCGAAGACATGAGGTTTGGCGGCGATCACCTCGGCAAGACGCGGCGCCGAGGACATGATGTTGACGATGAGGGAGAGCAGCGCGGGGTTGTTGCCGAGCAGCGAGAAGAGCTGGATGCCCGCCGGCAGGCCGGAGATGAAACTGTCGAAACGCAACAGCGCCTCGTCCGCCCGCTTGCTCTCGCCAAAAACGCGCAGCAACTGCGGTGTCAGCTCCGTCAGGCGTTCGCGCGCCTCGACGGATTGCGTGGCGCGATAGCGGCCGTAATGCCAGGTGCGGATGGTGCGGGAAATGTCCGCCGGTCGCTCGAAGCCCAGACGCTTCAACGTGTCCAGCGTGTCGGGATCGTCCTTCTGGCCTGTAAAGACGAGATTGCCGGTTTCGGAGGACAGTTTCGCCTCCTGCTCGAACAGCGCCGCATAACGCCGCTCGACGGTCTTCAGCACCTCGACGAGTTTTGCCGAGAAGCTGGCCGTGTCCTCGAAACCCATCATGAAGGCGATGCGCTTCAACTCCGCCTCGGTGTCCGGCAGGAGATGGGTCTGCTCGTCGCTCACCATCTGGATGCGGTGCTCGACATCGCGCAGGAACCAGTAGGCCTCCGTCAATTCCTCCGCCGTCGCCGGGTCGATCCAGTTCGCTTTCGCGAGTTCCCCGAGCATCGGCTCGGTGGCACGCAGGCGCAGCGCCGGCACACGGCCGCCGGCGATCAGCTGCTGGGTCTGCACGAAGAACTCGATCTCGCGAATGCCGCCGCGACCGAGCTTGACGTTGTGTCCCTTCACCGCGATCTCGCCATGGCCCTTGTGCACATGGATCTGCCGCTTGATGGAGTGGATGTCGGCGATCGCCGCATAGTCGAGATATTTGCGGAAGACGAACGGCGTCAGCCCCTTGAGGAAAGCTTCGCCCGCCTTGATGTCACCGGCCACGGGTTTTGCCTTGATGAAGGCCGCACGCTCCCAGTTCTGCCCGCGGCTCTCGTAGTAGAGCATGGCGGAATCGAAGGAGATGGCGAGTGGCGTCGCGCCGGGATCGGGCCTGAGGCGCAGGTCCGTGCGGAAGACGTAACCGTCGGCCGTGCGTTCCTGCATGATGCGGATGAGGCGGCGCACGAGGCGGGAGAAAGTTTCGACGGCCTCGCTCGCATCGACGGCGACCTCGGCCATCGGATCGTAGAAGACGACGAGATCGATATCGGAGGAATAGTTGAGTTCCGCAGCACCAAGCTTGCCCATGCCGAGCACGATCAGGCCGGATTTTTCGCTCGGCCGCGTGGGATCCGGCAATTTCAGCTTGCCGCTCTGATGAGCAGAAAGAAGAAGATGATCGATGGCAGCGGAGGTCGCCGCCTCGGCCAGCGCCGTGAGAAGAGCGGTGGTGCGGCGCGCGTCGAAAATACGGGCGAGATCGGCAAGCGCCGTGAGGAAGGCGACCTCGCGCTTGGCGACGCGCAGCCGGGTCATCAGCACGCCTTCGGTCACCTCACCGTCCGAAGCCTCCCAAGCCGTGCGGGCGCGGGCAATGGCGCCGTCGATTGCCGGGACGATCGGCTCCTCCAGCGCACGGACCAACAAACGCGGATCGATGCGGGCGGTATCGCGCAGATAGGGCGAGAGCGTGAAGGCGGCGACGATGAAATCCTTGAGCGGACCGTCCTCGCCAAGAAGCTTTGCGATGGCGGCGTAGTCCTTCGCCCAATCCTTGAGATCGGACAGCACCGACTTGACTTCGGTCTGGCTGAGCGGCCGGATGGGGGAAGCCGAAAGATCGGAAAACCGCGTCGTATCCGTCACGCTCATGATATCTCCTCGTCTTATCGAACGAGATGTATCAGTCCGGACGGATGGGGAAAACCATCCTGACGGTCAGCCCCCGATTGTTTTCCCGCTCGGAATGGGTGGCATCGAGTTCCAGCCGACCGTGATGCATCTCCATGACCGCGCCGACGAGCGACAGGCCGAGGCCCGTGCCGGGTTTCGAGCGGCTGGCATCGAGACGGACGAAGCGCTTCACCACATCGTCGCGTTTGTCATCGGGCACGCCGGGGCCGTTGTCGGCGACGGCAAGCACAACATCACCGTCGCGGCGCGAAAGCGAAACGCGGATTTCCGGTTCACCCTCGCCGCCTTCCGCATATTTGATCGCGTTGTCGATGAGATTGCCGAGCGCCTGGCCGACGAGTTCCCGGTTGCCCTTGATTTCGATAGCCTCGGCGATGTCGGTGACGAGACGCAACCCGCTGTCCTCGGCGACGGGCTCATAGAGTTCCGCACTATCGCGGGCGATCCCGCTGATATCGATCGCGCTCATCTCCGCCGGCGCCTGCCCCGCCTCCACGCGGGAAATCATGAGGAGCGCGTTGAAGGTGCGGATCAGCTGGTCGGACTCGCCGATCACCTCCTCCAGCGCCGTGCGGTAATCGGCCTTTTCGTCGCCAGAAAGCGCCGCCTCCGCCTTGTTGCGCAGGCGGGTCAGCGGTGTCTTGAGATCGTGTGCGATGTTGTCGGAAACCTGCTTCAGGCCCTCGTTGAGCTTTTCGATGCGGCCGAGCATGGTGTTGAGCGACTCGGAGAGGCGATCGAACTCGTCGCCGGAGCCGCTGGTCGGCAGGCGTTGCGAGAGATCACCGGCCATGATGCGCTGGCTGGCGCCGGACATGCGGTCCATGCGCTTCAGCGCGTTGCGGCCGATGAGATACCAGATGGCGAGTGCGCCGATGCCCATGACGCCGAGCGCCACCATCAGCGCCTGACGCACCAGCTTGCGGAAATTCTCGGGCTCGCCGAGATCGCGGCCGACAAGCACGCGCAACCCGTTGGACAGCACCACGACCTGTGCATAGGCCATGGGCCGCTTGCTGCCGCGCGCCTCCTCCTGATAGCGCTGATAGAGGAACGGCGTCTCGGTCCAGCCTTCGGTGTCGAGAACGCCGGGTTGCAGCGAGGCGACGTTGCCGGCCAGCACCTCGCCCGTCGGGCTTGCGATGATGTAGAGATTGGCGCCGGGCTGGCGGGCGCGCCGCTCCAGCGTGCGCAACAGGCCGTTCATGCCGCTCTTTTCGAAAATGGCTTCGATCTGTTGCGCTTCCTGCGCCACGGCATCACGCATCTGCTGGCGCAGAAGGCCTTCCGACATGGTGGAGACATAGAAGACGAGAAACGCCGCGCAGATGGCAAACAGCAGGAGATAGACGGCGGAAAGGCGCACCGCCGTGGTGCGGTAGAGAACGGTCAGGCGGCCGAGCAGTCCATGCAGTCCATTCATGGGGGTCAGCCCGCCGCCTCGTCCTTCATCATATATCCGGCACCGCGCACCGTGCGCAGCAGCGGTTGGTCGAAATCCTTCTCGATCTTCGAGCGCAGCCGCGAGACATGGACGTCGATGACATTGGTCTGGGGGTCAAAATGATAGTCCCAGACGTTTTCGAGCAGCATGGTGCGCGTCACCACCTGGCCGGCATTCTTCATCAGATATTCGAGCAGGCGGAACTCGCGTGGCTGGAGCAGGATTTCCTTGCCGGCGCGCTTGACCGTGTGCGACAGCCGGTCAAGCTCGAGATCGCCGACACGATAGACCATGTCCTGTTCCGGCGTGCCCTTGCGGCGGCCGAGAACCTCGACGCGTGCAAGCAATTCGCTGAATGCGTAAGGTTTTGGGAGATAATCGTCACCGCCGGCACGCAGACCCGTTACGCGGTCGTCGACCTGACCGAGTGCGGAGAGGATCAGCACAGGCGTGTGGATGTTGCGGCGGCGCAGTTCCGAGATCAGCGACAGGCCGTCGCGGCGCGGCAGCATGCGGTCGATGACCAGCACGTCATAGCTGTTTTCGGTCGCCAGAAAGAGGCCACTCTCGCCATCGCTTGCATGGTCGAGCACGATGCCCGCCTCGCGAAAGGCCTTCGAGAGATAGGCGGCCGCCTCCAGATCGTCTTCTACAATCAATATCTTCATCGCACGGACCTTACAGCATGTTCGCCACGCCTTGGCTAGAAGCCGAGGCCTTGGATACGGCAACGCCGCGAAATCTTGCGATTCCGCGGCGCCATTGAAGAGGGCTATGGAGCCGGTCAGCCCTGGTCGATCGGCAGCGCCAGGAAGCGGCTGCCATCCTTGGTCTCGACCTGGAACAGCGCCTTGGAGCGGCCGTCCTTGCGGGCGCCGTCGAGAACCTTCACGACGTCGGCGGCAGACTTGACCACCTGGTTGTTGACCGAGGTGATGCGGTCGCCTTCCTTGAGGCCTCGGTCGCTGGCATCCGAGTCCGGATCGACGGAGGAAACCGTCAGCCCGTCATCGCCAGGAGTGACCGAGATACCGAGATCGGCCAAAGCCTGTTCGCTCGGTGCGGCTTCCGGCTCGGCCTCGTCGGTGCTCGTCGCGGCCTGGATCTGCTCGCCGGCCAGCGTACCGATCTCGACCGGGACGTTCTGCGACTTGCCGTCACGCCAGATCGAAATCTCGACCTTCTTGCCGGGCGCGATCTGCGCGACGCGGCGGGCAAGGTCACGCGGGTCCTTGATCGGATCGCCATCGAGCGCGGTGATCACGTCGCCCTTCTTGATGCCGGCCTTGGCACCGGGCGAGTCGGCCTGCGGCTCGACAACCAGCGCACCGGCGGCATCCGCAAGGCCAAGCGAGTCGGCGATGTCACGGCTGACCGGCTGGATCTGCACGCCAAGCCAGCCACGGTCGACCTTGCCGTCCTTCATCAGGTTGGCGACGACGCCCTTGGCGACGGACGCCGGGATGGCGAAGGCGATGCCGACATTACCGCCCGAGGGCGAGAAGATCGCGGTGTTGATGCCGACGACCTGGCCGGAGAGGTTGAAGGTCGGGCCGCCCGAATTGCCGCGGTTCACGGCGGCGTCCACCTGCAGATAGTCGTCATAGGGGCCGGAGCCGATATCGCGGCCACGCGCCGAGATGATGCCGGCCGTTACGGTGCCGCCAAGACCGAAGGGGTTGCCGACGGCCACGACCCAGTCGCCGACGCGGATCTGGCTGTCGTCAGCGAAGTCCACATAGGTGAATTTGCGCTTGTCCTTTTCCTCGACCTTGAGGACAGCGAGGTCTGTGCGGCTGTCCTTGCCGACCAACTTGGCGTCAAGCTCCGTGCCGTCGTTCATGACAACAGTGAAGGCCGAACCGTCGCTTACGACATGGTTGTTGGTGACGATATAGCCGTCTTCCGAGATGAAGAAGCCGGAGCCCTGTGCGGTCGGGCGCAGATGCGGCTTGCGGCCGGGGCCGCGGCGGTCATCGCCGCGATCGCCGAACTGACGGCCGGGACCACGGTCGCCATGCATGTCGTCCTGGCCGCCGAATTCGCGGAAGAAACGCTTCAGCGGGTGGTCGTCGGGCAGTTCGTCAAAGCCGCGGCCACCGAAATTGAACGAGAAGTTGCTCTCGTCATTGGCCGGCTTGATATCGGACTGGACGCGGACGGAAACGACGGCGGGGGAAACGGCCGAAACGACATCGGCAAAGCTCGCGACCTTCGGGCCTTCGACGGAAACGGCTTCCGCAAAACTCTGGCTGACAGTGGCGGGAATGCCGGTCGCAAGCATCACGGCCGCAAGCCCGGCGACGGTTGTCGTCTTCAGGACGGTCTTGAGGCCCGGACGGAATGCTGAAATCTTGGACATTCTTTGCACCTTTTCTCTCATTTCGTGGCCGCATTCGGCGGCTGATGAGAGAAGAGATAGGACGGTGCACATTACGGCACACTATCCGTCGCATGAATTTTTGGTAATGTTGGAAAAATCCGGGAGCAAACGCGCTATTCGCCTTTGAGGGCACGCTCCAGCTCAGCCTTTTCCGTCTCGGACAGCGGCGTACCCGTCGGCTTCCCGCCGCGCTTGCGGACGAAGAGGATCATCGCCGTCGCACCGGCTAGGAAGAGCACGATCGGCGCGCCCCAGAGCAGCAGCGTCTCGCCGCGCAGGCGCGGGTTCAGCAGCACGAATTCGCCGTAGCGGGAGACGACATAGTCGATCACCGCCTGGTCGCTGTCACCGTTTTTCAGGCGCTCGCGCACGAGAAGACGGAGATCGCGGGCAAGCTCGGCGTTGGAATCGTCGATCGACTGGTTCTGGCAAACCATGCAGCGCAGCTGCGACGACAATGTTCGCGCCCGCGCTTCCAGTGCAGGGTCGGCGAGTACCTCGTCCGGATTGACGGCGAAGGCCGGAAACGCCGTGAGCAGAAAGGCTAAAGCGAGCAGCAGGCGGCGCATCACTCGGCCGCCTCCAGCACGGGCTTCACCTTGCGCGCCTTCTGCGGGGCGCCGACGCGCAGGCGGCGGTCTGAGAGCGATACGGCACCGCCCGCCATCATGATCAACGCGCCGATCCAGATGCACAGGATCATCGGCTTCCACCAGACGCGCACGACGATGCCGCCATCGGCCATCGCATCGCCGAGCGAGACATAAAGCTGGCTGAGACCAAAGGTGCGGATGCCCGCTTCCGTCGTCGGCATACGGCGCGCCGTGTAGAGGCGCTTGGAGGACCAGATGTCCGTGACCGTCACGCCGCCCTGCGCCACCGTGAAGTGGCCGGATTCCTCCGAATAGTTCGGCCCCTGCCCGCGGCGCATACCGTCGAAGGTCAGCGTATAGCCGCCGGCCTCCACCTGCATGCCGGGCTTCATCTCCACAACATGCTCCGTCTCGAAAGCCGTCACAGCGATCACGCCGATCACCGTCACGCCGACACCGATATGGGCAAGCGCCGTGCCAAAGGCCGAGCCCGGGAGACCGATGAATCGGCGAAAGGCGACATTGCCCTTCACTTTGCCGATACCAGCGCGCATCCAGAGATCGGTGACCGAGCCGGCAATCATGTAGAAGCCGAGCGCGATGCCGAAATAGGCCAGAACCGGCCCGCCGCCATGCGCATAGACGACGCCAGCCGCAACGACGAGGCCGGCCGCGACGGCCGCAAACAGCCGTTGTCCGGCCGCGAAGACATCACCGCGTTTCCAGGCGAGCAGCGGCCCGAAGGGAACAGCCAGCAGGAGCGGCAGCATCAAAAGCCCGAAGGTCAGGTTGAAGAAGGGCGGGCCGACGGAAATCTTCTCGCCCGTCAGCGCTTCCAGCACCAGCGGATAGAGCGTGCCGGTCAGCACCGTCGCCGCCGCCGTCGTCAGGATCAGGTTGTTGAGGACGAGTGCCCCCTCACGCGAAATTGGCGCAAAGAGCCCGCCAGCCTTCAGCGTCGCGGCCCGGAAGGCGAAGAGCGACAGCGCACCGCCGATGAAGAAGACGAGGATGGCAAGGATGAAGACGCCGCGCGTCGGGTCCGTCGCGAAGGCATGAACCGAGGTCAGCACGCCGGAGCGCACGAGGAAGGTGCCGAGCAGCGACATGGAGAAGGTGAGGATGGCGAGCAGCACGGTCCAGATCTTCAGCGCCTCGCGCTTTTCCATGACGAGCGCGGAGTGCAGCAGCGCCGTGCCGGCAAGCCACGGAATGAAGGAGGCATTTTCCACCGGATCCCAGAACCACCAGCCGCCCCAGCCGAGTTCGTAATAGGCCCAGTAGGAGCCCATGGCGATGCCGGCGGTGAGAAAGCTCCAAGCGGCCAGCGTCCACGGCCGCACCCAGCGCGCCCAGGCCGCATCGATGCGTCCCTCGATCAGCGCAGCGATGGCGAAGGAGAAACAGACGGAGAAACCGACATAACCGAGATAGAGCAGCGGCGGGTGGATCGCGAGGCCGACATCCTGCAGCACCGGGTTGAGGTCCCGCCCCTCGGCCGGTGCCGGCGAAAGGCGGATGAACGGATTAGAGGTCAGCAGGATGAACAGCGCAAAGGCGGTCGAAATCAGCCCCTGAATGGCGAGAACATTGGCGCGCAGCCGCTCCGGCAGGTTGGATCCGAAGGTTGAGACCAGCGCGCTGAAGAAGACGAGAATGAGGAGCCAGAGCATCATCGAGCCCTCATGGTTCCCCCAGACGCCGGAGATCTTGTAGATCATCGGCTTCAGCGAATGCGAATTCTCCCAGACATTGGCGACCGAGAAGTCGGAAACGACATAGGCGAAGGTCAGCACCGAGAAGGAGAAAAGCACCAGCAGAAAACCGGCAAGGGCTGCGGCGGGAGCCACGGCCATCAACGAGCGGTCGTTGCGGATCGTGCCGACCAGCGGCAGCACGGCCTGGATGATGACGGTCGCGAGCGCCAGAACCAGGGCATAGTGTCCAAGCTCGATGATCATTTGATCGTTTCCTTGCCGGAGAGTTCCACACCCTGCGCCTTCAGGCGATCCGCCACGTCCTTGGGCATATAGGTCTCGTCATGCTTGGCCAGCACCGTATCAGCGACGAACAGACCGTCCATGCCGAAAGCGCCTTCCGCTACCACGCCCTGCCCTTCGCGGAACAGGTCGGGCAGAATGCCGGTATAGGTCACCGGCACCGTCGAGAGCGTATCGGTGACGGTGAAAGTCACCGTCGAGCCTTCGCCGCGCTTCACCGTGCCGGCCTCCACCAGCCCGCCGAGGCGGATGCGGGTGCCCGGCGCGAGGTTCGCCTTGGCGAGATCGCCCGGCACGTAGAAGTAGGCGATGGACTGGCTGAAGGCGAACATGACGAGCAGCACCGCCGCCACGAGGAAGGCGACGCCGCCGCCGATGACTGCCAGACGTTTCTGCTTGCGCGTCATTGTGTGTTGCCCTCAACCGCAATCGACAGCTCCCGCGCCAGCGTCAGAAGCTGTTTGCCGTTCTCGCTGTCCGCCGGGAAGCTCTTCAGCGCCGTCTGTAACGCCGCCTCGGCCTTCGGCCTTTGATCCAGCACAACATAGGAACGGATGATGCGCATCCATCCTTCGAAATTATCCGGATTTTCCTGCAGTTTCGCCGCAAGGTTCTCCACCATGCCGGCGATCATCTGCTGGCGGTCACCCGTCGACATGTCCTGAGCCGCGGCCACATCGTCCGCCGTCGGATTGCCGAGTGCCGGGATCGTGCCGCCCTCGCCCAGCGCCGCGATATGCTTGTTGACCAGCGGCAGCCAGGCGGCATCGGCAGGGGAATCCTTGGCGAGCGCTTCGAAGGCCGCCCGCGCTTCCGGCTTCTTGCCTTCCTGCTCCAGGGCAAGCGCGAGGTAGTAGCGGGTGCGCGGATTGTCCGGCTTCAGCTTCAACGAAGCCTCAAGCTGCTTGCGCGCATCCGCCGTCACCACACCATCGGCAAGCGCGATCAGTGCCTCGGCATAACCATCCAGCCGCTCGGGGCTCTCCCCGAGCAGACGGATCGCCTGCGCGTAGGCATTCGCCGAATCTTCCATCCGGCTGCTGCGGTAATAGATCGGCGCCAGCAGGTCCCAGCCCGCGCCGTCATTGGGATTGCGCGCCAGATGGTTTTCCGCCCGTGCGATCAGGATGTTGATGTCGTTGCCCGGATTGGCAAGGCGTTCCGCAAGCGGCTGTGCCGGAAGATCCGGCCGGCCGGTCGCCAAGTAGAGACAGAGCCCGATGGCCGGAAGCACCACGATGACGAAGGCCTGCGCGAGACGATTGCGCCCGCTCGCACGTGTCTTTTCACCGGCTTCGGCCTTGCTGGCGGCGATCAGCCGGCGTGCGACTTCCGCGCGGGCAAGCTCGGCTTCGCCGGCACCGATGAGGCCGGTCGCCTCGTCGCGCTTCAGCTCTTCGAGCTGGTCACGATAGACCTCAACGTCATGGCCGGCATCGTTCGCGGCCGCCGGAGGGCGCCGCAGCAGGGGAAGAAGCAGGACAGCGGCCACGGCTGCCGTCAGGATGGCGACGAGAATCCAGAAAAGCATGACCGTTCAATTACTGGAACGCCGCGGCGTTTCCAATTCCCCTGGGAACAATGACGCAAAATTGAGGCGTTTCGCCGCAAGCTCAAGCAGTCGGGCGAAAACCGCCCGTTCCGTCAGGACAGCGGCTCCCAGGCCCCTTGGGCGTTCCGGCAGGCCGCGCCGCGTGTCGCGGTGTCGCGGCCATTGACGGTCAGCGTGTGGCTGTATTGCCGGCAGTTCTGCGACCCGACCTGATAGGGCGCCGCCGCCACCACCGATCCGGTCACGCCCTGCCCCTGCCAGACGACCGGCTGGCCGCCGGGCGCCGCTTCCAACGCACGGTATTCGGCTTCGAGCGCGCGCTGCATGTCGGCTTTGGAAAGCTGTGTCGCGGTGTTGCGGCTCACGAGGCCGCCCTGAAGCGCGGTGATATAGACGCCAGGGCCTGCCGCCACCGTGGTAGCACCGGCCGAAGCCTTGCCGCCTGACGTGGTCGTGCATCCCGAGGCCGTCACTGCTGCCAGAAGGAGGGGGAAAAAGGCGCCGCGCAAACCCGTCTTCATCCGCTCGACCGTCTCTCTTCCTGCAAGGCCGGCAGACCACCGGCAATTCGTTCGTCCCGCGATCCTCATCATCGCGAATATGTCTCTTGTTGCATTGTCCGCCGCCTCAGGCAACATCCTTTGTGACGGCCGGCAGCACGAGGCGCGCCAGAAGCCCGCCGCCGGCCCCGCGCGAAAGCCCGAACGTGCCCTGATATTCCGATGCGATCTCGCTGACGATCGAAAGGCCAAGCCCCGTGCCCGGCTTGCTCTCGTCGAGCCGCTTGCCGCGCTTCATCGCCTCGCGGATCTGGTCCGGCTCAAGGCCCGGCCCGTCGTCCTCCACCTCGATGACGACCCAGTTCTTGCGCCCCTCGTCATTGCCGCGCAGATCGGCCGGCGCCACGAAGACGCGCAGCGTCACCACCGTGCGGGCATAGCGCGCCGCATTTTCCAGAAGGTTGCCCACGGTTTCCTCGACGTCCTGCTGCTCCATGGCGAGCACCAGCCCCGGCGGATCCACCGTCAGCGGAAACTGCGTTTCGGCATTCAGCCTGCGCATCACGCGCACCAGCCGCTCAAGAACCGGCTGCGCCTCCGTGCGCGCCAGCACGGATTCACGCTGGGCGGCGATGCGCGCGCGATTGAGATAGGATTGCACTTGGCTCTGCATCGCCTCGGCCTGCGTCTTCACGAGATCGCCCTGCGGCGCCGAAATCAGCCGCGATTCGTTGAGCAGCACGGCGATCGGCGTCTTCAGCGAATGGGCAAGATTGCCCACCTGCATGCGCGCCCGCTCGACGATGCGCCGGTTGCTGTCGATCAGAGCATTCACTTCGCTCGCCAAAGGCAGGATTTCCCTCGGGAAATCGCCGTCGAGCTGCTCGCTCTCTCCCGCCCGGATCTTTTCCAGCGCCTTGCGCGCCCGGTCGAGCGGCCGGAGACCGATGAGGATCGCCGCCGCATTGAGCATAAGACTGCCCACACCGAAGCCGGCGAGCGCGAGATAGAGGCTGCCCGAGAAATCGTCGATGTCATTCTCCAGCACGTCGCGATTGCCGACCACGCGAAAACGCGCCGTGCGTCCCTCGTCGTCCAGCACCACTTCCGTCTCGCCCACCTCCACATCGTTCCCGAAGGAATCGATGGTGGTGTAGAAGCGCTCATAGCGCGTATCGAAGGGAATGCTGTCCGTATCGGGGATCGGAATGCTGCCCGTGCCGAGCGACGCCGAGGTCAGCATCTCGCTTGCTAGCGCCCCGCCGATCGGTTCGACGATCCAGTACCAGCCCGATTGCGGCTGGAAGAACCGGAGATCGCCGAGCTGTGGCGTGCCGGAAAGCCGCGTCGCCTCGTCCGTCGAGACGGAATTGATGACATTGTAGAGCTGGGCACGCAGCAGATCGCGAAAACTCTTTTCCGCGCTTTGGCGATAGAGTGTCGAAATGACGACGGCGATGACGATGAGCGCCAGCGCCGCCCACAAAGAGGCGAGGAAAAGAACGCGGAAGGTGAGCGAGCGGGAGCGCCTGGCGTTATTTGCCATTGGCCGGCGCTTGCATCCGGTAGCCGAGACCGCGCACGGTCTCGATCAGGTCGACGCCGATCTTCTTGCGTAGGCGTCCGACGAAGACCTCGATCGTGTTGGAATCGCGGTCGAAATCCTGGTCGTACATGTGCTCGACCAGCTCGGTGCGCGACACCACCTCGCCCATGTGATGCATGAGATAGGAGAGCAGCCGGTATTCATGCGAGGTGAGTTTCAGCGCCTCGCCATTGACCGTCGCCTTGGAGCCCTTGGTGTCGAGCCGGACGGGACCGCAGACGATGTCGGCGCTGGCATGGCCCGCCGCGCGGCGGATCAGCGCGCGGATACGCGCGAGCACTTCCTCGACATGGAACGGTTTGGCGACATAGTCGTCGGCGCCGGCATCGATACCGGCGACCTTGTCGCTCCAGCGGTCACGGGCGGTGAGCAATAGGACCGGCATGCCCTTGCCGTCGGCGCGCCATTTTTCGAGAACGGTGATGCCGTCCATTTCCGGCAGGCCGATATCGAGGATGATGGCGTCATAGGGCTCGGTATCGCCGAGATAGTGCCCCTCTTCGCCGTCGAAGGCCTGATCCACCACATAGCCAGCGTCCTTCAGGGCTTCGCTGAGCTGCCGGCTCAGGTTGACGTCGTCCTCGACCACCAGGATGCGCATTCGGCCTCTTTCTACGTTCTGCTTTTCCATCGCCGGGCCGAATGCCCGGCGGTTTTACATCGGGACGCGCACCGTCACCTTGCGCGGCCGGGCATTGCCCTTGCCTGGCACCAGCACGGTCACCACGCAGGTGTCTCCCTTCGGCTGCGCCGAGAGAAGCTCGCCGCCCGTCTCGGACACCACCTGCGCCGCGGCGGCGCTGCAGTCGCCCGCAACCTGCACGACATCGCTCCCGGTGCCCGTCAGAACGGGACCCGGCAGGGTCAGGCTGGCCGCAAGGGCGGTGATGAGAAGTGGCGAGGCCATGAACATACTTTCAGGTGCGGATCACTATGTTGCAAGCAATAACCGATCCTCGCTGAATGGCAAATGAATGGGGAGCGGAACTTCGGGCGGCATTCAGCGCACCGGACGGCGCGCCGAAATCCGGCCGTAGACGGCGATAAGGCCCCCGATCACGCCCGCCGCGGAGACCAGAAGATCGGCCAATTCTCCCTCGTCACCCGCCGTTATCTCGATGCCGGCGGCATTGGCAAGCGAAGCGGCAATGGCGATCAAGGCGCCCCAGACGGTGCGCGATGTGTACCAAGGTTTCGTCTCGTCGTTCATCGCTGTTCCTTTCGGTCAGAGGGTAAGATTGGCTTCCGCCGGCACGCCGAGCGGGATTGCCCGGCCAAGCTGGCGCACCCGAATGCGAATCGCCGTCTGCGCCGCGCCGAAATCGGCAAGCTCGCTTGCCGCCGCATAGGTAAAATCCGGACTTGTCGTCTCGACGCGCCGCACCACCGCAGCGCCCGAGAGGATTTCCAGCCGATACGCCTCCGACGGCTCATCGAGCGGGATATCGGCGGAGAGCCAGGTATCCGCGTCGACGCGCCCGCGCCGCACCCAGGAGAAACGCACCACGCCATCGGCCCCGCGCCGGCCGCGAAGATGCACCGGCGCAAGCGGCGTCAGCGCACGCTCACCGCCTGAAAAGACAAAGGGACCGGCCTGCCCGCCCGCCGCCCCCACCGCGTCGACCAACCAGTTGGAAACGCGTCCCACCTCATCGACATCGACCCCGAGCGGCAGCACAGCCTCGTCGAGCACCACCGCCAGTGCCCCGGAAAGGTGCCCCGACGCCATCGCATCCTCGGTCCCGAACAGACCACGCAGCAGCGTGGTGAGCCGCCAGCGCCCCGGCGCGATTTCGCTCGCACCGGCAAAGCCGATGATCTCCCAGCCGCCATTCTGCGCCTGCACCGCCAGCCGGTTCGCCCCGTTCAGCATCGTTACGGGATCGACGGCGGAAAGCCCGCCCGAGGCCAGATCGAGCACGATCTCCCGCTCGGGATCGAACCGCCCGAGCACGCCCGCCGGGAGCGCTGCCGCAAGCCACCCCAAACGCGCCGGCCGCTCCAGCCGCGCCCTTGCGCGAAACCCCTCACTGCCATCGGAACTCGACACGACCATCGCCCGCCACGGCTTCGCATAGGCCGCGACCCGTGCGAAATCCTCCGCCTCCCCGGCCCCATAAATCGGCAGATCGAGAAACACCACTTCGGGCGCAAAAGCATCCGCCGGCCCCGCCCCGCCCGTCGGAGAGCGTCCGCCTTCAGCCGGCGCGAAGGCCGGGCTGTCTCCCGCCGCAATCCCCCGCGCCTCGACTTCGCGCACCAGCCCGTCCGTCACACCGGTCACAAGGAAACGCCCCTCCGGCCCATCCGCAAGGCGCACGACATCGCCCGGCGTCACGCCGAGCGATGTCGGCGGAAGGCGGAAGGTGACGCGGCGCTGACCCGCCCGCTGTTCGCGCAGGACCGCCTCGACGGCCGAGGCCGCCGCGCCGGCATGCAGCACGGCCGGCAGCGCAAGCCGCAACACCCGGTCGCTGCCGTCGGCCATGCGGCGCGAACGCGCCGTCACGCGCCCATAAGCCGCCGCCGCTTCGAAATGATCGAGGATCGCCTCGCCGGAGAAATCACCGGCATGCCCCCGGCTTTCCTCGAAGGCTGCCTCGTCCGGCCGCTCGGCCAGAACGTCGATCTCGACCGGCGGCAATGCCGACTTCTGCCGCGACCGGAAGATGAGCTTGCCATCCGCCTCCAGCGCATCGACCTGAAACGCCTCCATCAGCGGCTCCAGCAACGCCCGCGCCGAAGACTGCTCGGCCTGCACGAAACCCGGCAGGTCACCCGCGACACCCGAGACATCGAACGCCGAAAACCCGTGATCTGACAGGATTGCCGCGATCACATCGGCGAGCGTGCCCGCACCGAGCCGGCCGTTCAGCCAATGCCCGCGCTGCCAGTTGCCACCGTCGGACCACAGCGCCGTCTGCTCCGGAAAGGCCGGATAGGGCCGCGCATCCCAGGTCCAGAGGAAGACATGGCCGGGATCGACCATGCCCGCCCCCGGTCCGCTGCCCTGCCACCAGCCATGATGCGCATCGAGAAACCGCCGCTGCACCGCATCGCTGCGCGCCCCGCCGGAGAAGTACGGCAAGGCGTTTTCAGCGCTTTTCGGATCGACGAAGACATTCGGCTGGTTCGGCCCCTTGTCGACCGCAGGACACCCCAGTTCGGTGAACCAGACCGGCTTCGACCGCGGCACCCAGTCGGTATGCCCCGCAAGTTCGCTCCCGTCAGGCCCACGCTCCCGATGAAAATTCGTCCACCAGCTCTCGATGTCCTTGTAGCGGAACACCCACGGCTTGCCCGCCGCGCCGTCGGTGATCGGCGAACGCACCCGCCCCCGCCGCGCGGCATCGCCGGCATAATACCAGTCGAACCCCTCGCCCGCCGCGATCTGCCCCCGCATCGCCGCCATGTCCTCGCCATGCCGGAACCTGTCCGGATTGCCCGAGAGCACATCGCCATCCTGCCAGTCGGAGAGTGGCATATAGTTGTCGATACCGACGGCATCGATCGCCGCCGACGCCCAGAGCGGATCGAGGTGATAGAGCACCTCGCCGCTTGCCCCCGGCTGGAACCCGAAATACTCGCTCCAGTCCGCCGCATAGGTGATCTTGGTCGCCGGCCGCAGCACCGAGCGCACATCCGCCGCGAGATCGCACAGCGCCGAAACGAACGGAAACCCACCCGTCCCGTCGCGTAGCCAGGTCAGCCCGCGCATCTCCGAGCCGATCAGGAACCCGTCCACGCCGCCCGCCGCCTCCACCAGATGCGCATAGTGCAGGATCAGCCGGCGAAACCCTTCATCGCTCGCCGGTCCGGTAACCGCCTCGCCCGAAACCGAAAAATCGCCCGCCTCTGCACTCCCCACAAAGGCCGCGACCTGACTGCCCGCCGCCACCGTTCCGTTGGCCGATTGCGGATGGCAGGTGATACGCCCCCGCCAGGGATAGGGCGCCTGCGCCGCGCCGCCATAGGGGTCGGGCAGGCTGTTGTCCGCCGGCACATCCATCAGAACGAAGGGATAGAGATAGACCGCGATCCCCCTCGCCTTCAGGTCCTTGATGGCCGCCACCACGCTGGCATCCGAGGGTGTGCCGCCATAGGCCGGCCCGCCGCCGCTCTGGCTCACGACATGTGCCGCGCCGCGCCCGATGCCGCAGACCCGCCACGGCCGGCTTTCATCCGTGCGGGCCGAAACCTCGACACCCGGCACGATGCGGCAATGCCCCGCCCGCAGATCCGTGCCGAACCAGGCGACGACCAGCCCGACCCGCTCCAGGTTCGGGCAGAGCGCCAGCAATTCGTCGATGGAAGCCTCCCAGTCGGTGGCCGCGACGAGCGTGTTGCGGTTGATGTTGCGCCCCTTGCCCTTGCCGAGCTTCTCCGTCACCAGCCGCGGATCGTAACCATGCTCGCTGGAGCCCGGAATGATCGTCACCGCCCGGACCTTCTCCTCCAGCGATCCGACCGGCTTAAGAACTTCGAATTGCAGCACGGGAATACGGTTGCCGAACGTATCGAGCGGCAGCCGCTCGAAGACGACATAAGCCAGCCCGCGATAGGCCGGCGTATCGCCCGCCCCCTGCTTCGCCTCGATCAGCGGATCGGGCGCCTGCGACGCGGTGCCCCGATGCAGCCGCATCGCGACCCCGGTCAGATCAAGCTCGCGCCCATCCGCCCACACACGCCGGATGCCGGCAATCGGCCCCTCACAGACCCCCACCGCGACATTCGCGAAATACCGAAACGTCTCGACGCGCGGCCCGCTCGCCTTGCCACCCGCGCGCTCGACGGACACTTCCTCCTCGAACCGCGTCGCCCAGATCAACGTGCCGCCGAGCCGCGCCGTGCCATAGACGCGGCTCATCGCCGTACCCTCGTCCGCGCCTGGAATGCGCCCGTCGCCGAGCCTTGCACCGGAAATCTTGCTTGCGCCGTTCAGCAGCGAGCGATCGACCACCGAGCCGGCAAGCGCGCCCGCCGCACGCCCGAGAATGGCGCCGAACGGCCCGAACACGCTGCCGAGCGCCGCGCCAGCGGCCTGGAAAAGAAGTGTCGCCATGGATCAAAACGTCTCCGGAAAACGGAAAACGCCGGCAATGCGCCGGCTCCAACAGGGCACGAGCGGCGATTCGATCACCGCCGCCTGCTCATAGGCGTGGATGAACCGTCCCTCGGGCGCCGCGATGCCGGCATGTTTCGCCGCGACGCCCGTGCGCCAGCGAAAGATGAGCAAATCCCCCGGCCGAAGTGCCGCGACCGGCAAAGCCGGCCCGCAATGCCGCACGGCCGCCAGAAGCAGCCGCTCCTCGCCTGCCCGCTCCGCCCAGTCGGGCGCATAGGGTGCCGGCACCTCCGGCTCGACGCCGTAAAGCTCGCGCCAGACGCCGCGGATCAGCCCCAGGCAATCGCACCCGACGCCCTTCCGCGCCCCTTGGTGCCGATAGGGCGTGCCGATGAACCCGCGCGCGACGACGACGACCCGCTCGCCCATTGCCGTGTCAGTCATAGAGCGGCCTCCCGTCATGCACGGTGTCGCCATCGGCATAACCATAGGTGAAATCGCTGCCCGGCATGTGTGGAAAGCCTCGAAAATTCAGCTGGTTGGCAAACTTCGCCTTGCAGGTCGAAAAGCGCTTGTCGCAGCCCGCCGTCACCTGCAGCGTATCGCCCGCCGCAAGCCCCGCCGGCCCCGGCAGCCAGAGCACCAGCTCGTCCGCGCCATCCGCCTTGCAATGATCCTCGATATCGGCCGAAAGCCCCGCCGCCGTGCCGCTCGTCACCGTCAGCACGCCGTAGCGGAAGAACCGCTCGGCAAATCCCGTGAGGCCGCCGACCTTGAGCCGCATCTCATCGAGCACCGCCAGCACCGTCGCCGTGGCCCGATAGGCCGGCGCCGAGGCATCGATACCGCAGCTGCTATCCCCTAAAACCGCATCGCAACGGTGCCCGTAGATGCGCCCGCGCACCTGATCGAGCCCATGCGTCAGCCGCCGCAATTCGGCGCGGAAAAGCCCGCCCTCGCGCCTGACCTCGCCCAGCTCCGCCGTGCGCAACAGCAACCGTTCCGAAGGATCCTGCCAATTGACCGTGAAAACCTCGACTTTCGCCCCGTCATAGCGCCCGGCCGAAAGATCGGCCTCGCGGATCGCCTCGGCGGAAAAGCCGCCCGAGACCTCGCCGCTCTCGGCGGCAAGTCCGTTGCCGTCCTCCGCCTCGCTCGCCTCGAAGCCGCTCGCCGCCACATAGTCCGTTCCGCCGAAGGAGAGACCGCGGTCATGATCGGTAAAGCCCAGCACCACGCCGTCGCGCCGTGTCACCCGCCACGCGTGGCAGAGCGTCGTCACGCCGCCGTCGAGATGGGCCTGAAGCCCCGCCGGGATCGTCCTCATGTCTTGATCTCCACCAGCGGAATGGAAGGGATGCGCCCGGCATTGAACTGCGCCAGATCGATATCGATGCGGTCGGTATCGAAGCGCACCGGCACATCGAATTCGAACCCCGCGCGAATGGCGCCGGAGGCCGGGATCTTGCCCGGCTTGAAGGTCACGATGCCGGTTGCGGCATCCACCGTGTAGTCAGCCGCCGGCACGGCACTCCCCGCCACCGAGAGGACCACCGACCCCGCCACCGGCTTTTCGATCACCCGCACCGTCGCGCCGCCCGCATCGGCATAGCGCTTGACCAGCTGGAATGCCGTCGTCGTGCCGTCGCCCGTGCCGATCTCCTGGTCGCTCGCGGCCGGGAAAGCCCCCGGCATACCGGACCGGTAATCGACGGGATCGCGAAAGCGGAACCCGTAAAACTGCCCCGCCCGCGCCTCGAAGAAGGCGAGCACGGCATAGAGATCGTCGATCGAGCGCACGCCCGATCCCGCATCGTAGCGCCGACGCGCGTCCTGCCAGCGCCGGTTACGGTTTTCCCGCCCGTTGGACAGGCTGACGATATCCGTGCGCCGCACCGGCCCGCCGCTGGTGCCGAGCGCGACGCGCAGCGGAAACCGCACCTCGTGAAATCCTGCCATCTCAAGTCTCCGATGTTGAAAGAAAGCATCACAGGCTGCGCTGCCCGCGCCCGACGGCGCGCGTCAGCATGGCCGCGATCTGCCCCTCGGATTTGCGGAAGCTCGCCGTATCCTGCGCCGTCACATTGAAGACGATGCGCGTGCCACCGCTGCCGCCGCCCTCGCTCGCCACGCCGAGCGCCCCGTCCGGCCCGCGCTTCAAGGGCAGGATCGCCTCCGCCCCCGCCTCGCCCATCAGGCCAAGGCCGCCGCCGAAATAGGTCGGCGCCGCCACCACGCCGCCCTTGGCAAAGGGCGTCACACCGCCCAGCAGAGAGGACACGCCGGAAGAAAGCATGCCCTCCAGCGGTTTCAGCCCGACGGAAAGCGCGATATCGCTCATCCGCCGTGCCAGCCCGGTCAGCACGTCTTCCAGCCCCTTGCCGTCGACGACCGCGCCCCGCAGCGCGCCCGTCAGCGCCGAGCCGAAGGAGCGCGAACGCGCCTCCAGATCGTCGAAGATCGTGGAAAGCTGCTCGGCGGTCTCCTTGGTGCCATCGAGCGACCTGTTGTCCGTTTCCGCCATGGTTCACTCCTTCTCGTCGGGAAAGGCCAGCATCAGGGCCGTCAGGTCCGCGCGCTGTGTCGCGAGCGACCGGGGCCGCAGCAGGCCGAGCGCATAGGCCAGTTCGCGCGGCGTCATGGCCCAGAAATCGCGCGTGGAAAGCCGCATCCGGCAGAGCCCGGCATGAAGCACCGCCTCCCAGGGGAAGGCGGCGGCCTCCGCACTCAGGCCGAATGCGGCGCCGGAGGGTTTGCCGCCTGCCCCTCCGCCGCGAAGGTCGCCTGCAGCAGGTCGGCGGTGATCCGCGCAAAGCCCGCAAGCCCGTCGACCGCCGCCATGCCCGCCACCTCCTCGTCGCTGAACAGGTTGCCGGCGCCGCGCAGCCCCGCGCCGATGATGCGGATAAGGTCGTCCGCCTTCAGCCGGCCGGAGGAGAAGCGTTCGGCCAGCCCCGCCATGCTATCGACGGCAAAGGCCGTCTCCAGTTCGGCAAGCGCCCCCAGCGTCAGGCACAGCACGCGCCGCTCGCCATCGAGAAAGGCCTCGATCTCGCCGCGCCGCCGGTTCGCCCGCGCGCCCATCACAGCACCACCAAGGTCAGCGCGCCCGCCGATTCCAGCGCGATCTCGAAGAGGATTTCCCCGTCATGCGCGCCGGAATATTCGAGCGCCGCCACCTGGAACGGCCCGGACACGGTGCCGAAATCCGGGATGACGATCTGCCAGTCGGAAATCGTGCCGGCAAAGAACACCGAGCGCACCAGCGCGTCCGATGCCTGGTCCTTGAAGATGCCGCTGCCGCTGACCGCCGCGCGCTGCACGCCGGCTCCGCCGAGCAATTCCCGCCAACGCCCCGCCGATTCCGCATCCGTCACGTCGACGATCTGCGCATTGAACGACAGCAGCTTCGAGCGCAGCCCTGCGACGGTCGCAAAGCCCGCCCCGTTGCTGATCTTGAGCAGCAGATCGCGCCCCTTCTGTGCCACCATGGCCAGGTCCTTTCCGTTGGATTGTTCAGGTTGCCGGTTCCGTCACCGCGCGAAACCGCATTTCGGCCCGGTGGAAGCGGGATTTCCCCTCGCGCGCCACGCGCGTCTCGCGATGAAAAAGCAGCACGAGGCGGTGCCCGGCGAGGCTGAGCGCCGCATCATGCAGCGCCACCCGCACCACGGCGGCGATCACCTGCGCCTGCCGATGCCCGGCCGCATCGGACCAGATATCCAGCGTGATGCCATGCTCCTCGCCCGGCTCCGTCGCCGTCGAATGGTCCGTGCTGTCGACGCCGGCGATCACGACGAGGGGGGCGGCCGGCGCGCTCGGACGCCGGTCGGTCACGGCATTGCCGCCGATCAGCGCCGTCAGGGCCGCATCGCCCGAAAGCCTTTCATAGATCGCCTTCTGCAAGGCCGATGCCGCGCTCATGGCTTGATCTCCTCGCAGTCGCAGAGCGTGTAGCGCCCGCTTTCATCCGGATCGCGGAAGGTATGAATGGAGAAAAGCCGCACCCCCTTGCGCAGCCGCATACCGCCGGAAAAATCGCTGCGCCGCCTGAGCCAGATGCGGTGCGTCACCGTCACCTGCAGCGCGCCCGCCGCTTCCTCCGCGCGCGCCGAGACCGGCTCGATGCGCGCCCAGAGCGTCGCCAGCGCCGAAAAGCCCTGCGTGACGCCACCCTGCCCGTCCGGCGTTTCGACCGGCTGCTCCAGCACGAGCCGGGCGGAAAGCGCGCCGGGGTCGATCGTTCCCGCTGACACCATCACAGCCTCCGCTGGCAATGCGGCGCGATCAGCCGCTCGTAACCCTGCGGCACCGCCCCCGGCTGGTCGTCGAGCGAGAGCACGCCGCGCAGCTCGAACATCGTCGCGACATGCAGCGTGAGCGCCCGTTTCAACGTGTCCGGCACATCCGCGCCGCTCTCGCCGAAACCGGCGGTAAAATCGATCTCGATGCCGTTCAGTGCCCGCCCCGTCGCCCGCCGCTCGGGCAGCACCAGCCGCGCCGGCCGCGCCGCGCCATCCAGCACATAGCCTGCCGTATCGATTTCGACCGGCGTACCCAAGGCATCGTAAACCGTCACGATCTCAATGGTTTGCACCGGCCCCCTGGCAATCTGAATCACCCGCCCCTCCGGCCAATCGTCGAGATAGAGGCGCAAAAGCCGGGAAATCAGGCAGAGCCCCGTCTGGCTTTCCAGATGAAGGCGCGCCGTGCGGATCAGGCCCGCCAGCAGCGTGTCCTCCTCGGTCGTCTCGAGGCGCAGATGCGCCTTCACCTCCGCAAGCGTGACCGGCTCGACGGCAGGCGGCAAAAGTTCGGTTATCGTCATGGGGTCCTGTCCGGTGAAAGGAGGATGCGGGCGCGGCCGGGAGGAAACCGCGCCCGCGGCACCGGCGTCAGGGAAAGCCGCCGGTGCAAGAGAAAGCAGCGCGGAAAGCCTCAGCTCAACGCGAACTTCACCAGCTTGATCGCCTCGAAGTTCTGCACACCGCCGCCGACGCGCTTGGTCGTGTAGAACAGCACATAGGGCTTGGCGGAATAGGGATCGCGCAGCACGCGCACGCCCGTGCGATCGACGACGAGATAGCCGGCACGGAAGTCGCCGAAGGCGAGGGAGAAACTATCGGCGGCGATGTCAGGCATGTCCTCGGCTTCCGCGATGCCGAAGCCCATCAGCGAGGCGGCCTGGCCGGCCGTTGCCGGCGGACGCCAGAGGTAGTTGCCGTCGGCATCCTTGAACTTGCGGATCTGCGCCTGCGTCTTGCGGTTCATGACGAAATTGGCGTTCTGCCGGTAGCCTGCCTTCAGCGCATAGATCGTGTCGAGCAGCGTGTCGGAGGGGTTGCTTGCCTTGAAAGCGCCCGCCGCACCGGAGGCGATGTAGCCGATATTGCCCCAGGCCCAGCTGGCATCGGCGACATTGGTGTAGTTCAGGAAACCCTTCGGCTTGTTGGTGCCGTCGCCGGAGATGAAGGCCGTGCCCTCCTGCTCGGCGAAGACGATGTCGACTTCCGAAGCGATCCAGCCCTCGACATCGACGGCCGCGTCATCGAGCAGCGCGGGCGTCGCCGCCGGCATGGCGTAGAGTTCCATGGTCGGGAAGGAGAGTTCGGCCAGCTGGGCGTTGTTGGTCTGTGGCCGCGCCGCCGTTTCCGCCACCCAGCCCGTCGCCATGCCCGAGGTCGCGAACGGCTTCTTCAGCACCGTGCCCGAAACCTGGCGCACGGTGGCGAGCGCCCGGATCGGCGAGACCGTCGAAAGCCGGCGGCCGATTTCCGTGTCGGTTTCCGGCGGCACGACATAGCCACCATCGGCCGCCGAGCCGACGGACATCGCCTTCTCCTCCAGCGCACGCATCGCGCTTTCGTCGCCGCGGCGCATATAGGCGGAGAAGGCGGCCTTGTGCTCGGCCGCCTCCAGGCTCGTCGTACCGCTGCCGCCGAGCGCCGGGCGCGCCTTCTTCAGCGCCAGCTGGTCGAGCACGCGCTTGTGGTCGTCCATGGCGCGATTGATGCGGTCGACCTTCTCGCGCGTCACCACGTCGGAGGTCAGCTTCTGCTCGATCTCGCCGAGCCTGATGTCGTTGGTCTCCTTGAAGGCCTCGAATGCCTGCATGAAGTCGTCGAAGGCGGCGGTCATCGTTTCCGGCACGGCCTTGATTTCCGGCGCGGTCTTGCTGGTTTGCGTCATGCTTGTCGTCTCCGTTAGCGTTGCATCATCATCCGGGCCGCCCGGCGCATGGTGCGTACGAGCTCCGTTTCCCGGTCGCGGAACCACCGCGCATTCTTCACGTTCGACACCCGCGCCGAGGGCAGCATCGGAAAGGTGACGATCGAGATTTCCCAGAGATCGGCCTCCAGGATGCGGCGCACGCCGCTTGCCCGGTCGGTGCGGGAGCGCACCGTCTGGAAGCCGATGGAGAGCCCGTCGAGCGCGCCGGATTTCATGAGGTTCAGCACCTCGCGGGCCCGAGCCACGCCGGGCGAAAGCACACCCTCGACATAGAGCCCGCGCGCGTCCTCGCGGATGGTGCGCCAGCGCCCGATGGGTTCGGCCGGGTCGTGCTGGAAGAGCATGCGCACGCCGGAAGGCCCGCGTTTTTCCAGCGAGCGCCCGAAAGCGCCGGGCGCAATCGCATCCTTGCCGAGATCGACCTCGCCGAAGAGGCTGGCATAGCCGGAAAACACCCCGTCGCCCGAGACACCCGCAAGCGTCAGATCGGCATACTTCTTCGTCCGCCAGACCGGCAGGTCGGTGGTTGTCATAGAGATCTCCGATGTCTGGATTGAGCGAACGGATGGACGGCGCCAGCCGTTCGCGAATTACTCGTGGCGCGGCTACTGCCGCATGCGCTCGGCCATGCGCGCCAGCACGCCGAGCCCCCACCAGGCCGAAAGGCTCGCCGCCGCCGATCCCGTCAGCAGCACCTCCGCCGGCCCGAGATAGCCGGCGATGCCGAGCCGGACCGCGATCCACAGCCCCGCCGGCCCGCCGAAGACGAGGCCGCAGGCGAGCCCGGTGAAGAACCGGCATCCCGCCTCGCGGCGACTTTTCGGCAGCAGATAGATGAGTGACACGGCAGCCCCCGCCGACGCGCCGACCAGCCGGGCCGTCCAAAGCCCGCCGTCGTTTCCGAAGTCAGCCATTGTTAAGCCTTTCCGTTTATTATGGAAATCGAGACCGTCAGGCCAAACGCGGCCACACGCACCCTGGCTCACGCCGAGTCAGGCAGCGCCAATCCCTGAGTCTTTTGAATCGCTTGCGCCTGATGGCTTGCAAAGGGATTCAACGCCTTCACAAAGCGATTCTGGCCGTGGCGACGTCGATTCAAACCGCAGTGCCAAACCTTTGTTTTTCAGCCGCTTTTCGACAAACGACGCCGCTCGCACGGCACGACACGCGGCCACCCTCAAAACTTGCCGGTTGACGCATCACCAGGTGCAAAAATAGGTTCCCACAACCGTCATGATGACGGCCAGCAGTCCGATGCCGCTTCGGCGCGGACTGCGCCCTTCATGCGTCGTGGTCAGTATCCGACCGCGCTGCGTTTCTCCTCGTCGCTGAGGAATGTCGCCGCCCCCACCCGCGCCCAGAGTTCCGAGCGCTCGGCAGCGAGCCCGCTCACCTGATCGAGATCCGGCACCAGCCGCAGCGCGCCGTCGCCGCCCTCATCAAGCCATCCCGCGAAGGCCGCCGCCGTGCGGCTCACCAGCGGCAACACGGTCAGCCGCCAGAAGGCGCGGTTGGCCTCCTGATAATTGGCATAGGTCGCGTCGCCGGGAATGCCGATCAGCATCGGCGGCACGCCGAAGGCGAGCGCGATGTCGCGCGCCGCCCCGTTCTTCGCCTCGACGAAATCCATCTCGCGCGGCGAAAGCCCCATCGCCTTCCAGTCGAGCCCGCCCTCCAGCAGCATCGGCCGCCCCGCCCGCGCCGGGCCGGAATAGCCCTCCTCCAGCTCGCTCTTCAGCCGGTCGTACTGGTCGGGCGTCAGGTTGCCGCCCTCCTTCGGCTGATAGACGAGCGCGCCTGATGGACGCGCCGAATTGTCGAGCAGCGCCTTGTTCCAGATCGCCGCCGCATTGGAGAGATCGAGCGCCATGGACGCCGCCTCCAGCGGCGCGAACCCCAGCTGGTCGTCGAGCGGATGGAACAGCCTGAGATGCAGGATCGCCTGCCCCTCGCCCGCAGCATGCCGGCGGACATGGTTGCCCGTGCGGTATTCATAAGCCTCCGGCCAGCCGTCGCGCCCCTCGACGATGCGCACGCGGTCGGGCCTCAGAAGATGCAGTTCCCGCAGGTCCTCCCCCACCCGCACGCCCTCGACGAAGGCATTGCCGGAGAGCAGCAGATGCCCATAAAGCATCTCGAAGAAATCCGTGCCCGCCATGCGCCCGTTGGGCCGCTGCAGCAGCGCAAGCGCCGGCGCGTCCGGCCGCTCCGCCTCGCCGTCATAGGCAAGCCAGGGCACGGACGCGGCCGCCTCCGCAATCATGCGCACCGCCCGGTGCGCCACCGGGTTCTTCATGAACCCCTCGCGCGACAGCGAGGCATAGGAGCGGCTCGACCAATGCGCCCGGCCCTCGGCCGTCAGCGCAAAGAAGCCCGACGCCTTGGTTTCCGCCGGCATCGGACGCCGCCGAGAGAGGAAGGATGGGAGTTTCATGATGTCCTCGGTTTGTCGAATGTGAAAAACACCGTGGGCGCAGCACCCGTGGCGTGGATCCTCGGCTCAAGGCCGAGGATGACGAAAGAAGAGAGGACGGCTTGTTATCGCACCGCCGCCTATGCCGATCTGCTCAAGAAGCGGGGAAACCAATCCTCCCCTCCGTCATCCTCGGGCTTGACCCGAGGATCCACGCCACGGGTAAAGCACTACCCGCCAAGCGCCGCGAAAAACGTCCGCCCGTACCCCGCCACGCGCTCGGCCCTGTCCAGCCCGTTGACGATGCGCCGCGCGCCCACCCAGTCGGCGCGGCCTGCCGAAAAATGATCCGCCAGCCGCCGCCCCGTGAACGCCCCGTGCAGCATGCCGACGAAGAGGATTTCCACCGAAACCGCCATCTCCATGGCCCGCTCCGGCCGCGCGACGAGGTCGATGCCGGTCAGCGCCGAAAGCCGCTCGTAGTTCCGCCGGTGTGTGATCTGCACCAGCCCGCGCCCGAGCCAGCTGTGCCCCGCCGCATCGCGCCGCCAATACGGCTCGGAAACCTGCGGCAGCTTCCCGGCCGCAAAGGCCCGGTCGAGCCGGCCGATCGCCGCCTCATCCGTCGCCGCGAAGGTTTCGCGCACCGGCTGCAAACGCCCGCCGGTCTCGTGATGCGCCGTCGCCAGCATATAGGCGAGGAAGCGCCGGTCCTTCGTCTCGCCACCCGCCTCGAAGCGGTCGATGAGCGCCGTCAGCCCGGCGACCTGCGTTCCGGCCAGCCGCCCGCCATAGAGCACATCTCGCACACCGTCGAAAAAGGCCTTGCGATCGATTGCCATCGTCAAATCCCCCGCACTCTCGGTTCACCCTGCCGGTCGAGCACCAGCGCCGTCAGCGCCCAGACCAGCGCATCGAGCCGGTCCGGCGAGCGGCCGGCGGAAAGCCCGTCCGGCCCGAAATCGCACATCTGGTCTTCCAGCTCGGCAAAGGCGCCGGCATGCGCCACGCGCCCCTGTTCGTAGAGGGCGGCCACCGGCTCGGCGCGCAAAAACTTGCCGCGCGTCGCCCGTACTGTGGTGACGGGCAGGCCCGCCTCCACACTCTTCAGCATGGCCGTCACCATGTCGCCGCCCTGGTTGATTTCTGCCACCACCCGGTCCGCATCGAACCGGCGGAAGGCGCGCACAACCGCTCCGGCCCAGCCGGCCGGGCTCGCGCCCGTCACCGAACAGTCCGCCAGCACCACCGCGCGCCCGGTGCCATCCAGCCCCGCCACCACGATGCCGCAGACCGAGGCGGCGGACGCCGTTGCCGGCGGATCGACCGCCACGACGATGCGTGACAGCGGCCCGATGTTGCGCAGCCGGATCGCTTCCAGCCGCGCCCGGCTCCACAGCGCATCCTCACGGTCGGCGATCAGCTCGCCGTCGAGCTCCTGCCGCCCCAGCCGCGTACCGCCATAGCGGTCGGCCATGGCGGCGATGAAGCCGGGCGAGAGGTTTTGCGCATTGTCCGATGTCGCGATGCGCCGCACCGCCGTCTTCGGATCGGCCGCCAGCGCCCGCAGCAGCGGCACCGGCCGCGGCGTTGTTGTTACCAGCACGCGGGGTGCTGCCCCGAGACGCAAGCCGAATTGCAGCATGTCCCAGGTCTCCTGTGCATGTTTCCATTTGCCGAGTTCGTCGCACCAGGCGAAGTGGAACTGCGGCCCACGCAAACTCTCCGGATCCTCGGAGGAAAAGATCTGCGCAATCGAGCCGTTCGGCCAGACCAGCCGCCGGCGCGACGCCTCGAATTCCGGTCGTGCCCGCCCGGCGATCCGGCAGATGCCGGACACCCCGTCGATCATCACCTCGCGCCCGTCGCCCAGCGTCTCCGCCACCAGCGCGATGCGAAGCTCCGGCTGAGAAAGCGCCAGCGCATGCACCCATTCCGCCCCCGCCCGCGTCTTACCCGAGCCGCGGCCGCCCATCAGCAGCCAGACCCGCCAGTCGCCGGAGGGCGGCATCTGGGCAAGCCGGCCGGTGAAGTGCCAGCGGTTCAATTGCCGGCGGTTGTGAAGCCGCACCAGATCGCTGGTAGAAGGCCCGCGCCTCTTGCCGATCTCCCCCACAAGGGGGGAGATCGGAGGCATGTGCGGCGCCGCCTTCGAACTCGCATCGGGGCGATCATCGCCGCGCCGGAAACCCGCTTCCAACCCATCCATTTCGACAAGCAGCTTTCCCGCCGCTGACGTCTCCTTGATCATCCTGAAACCTGCGGCCATCCCGTGCATCTGCTTGTCGAATGTCTTGCCGACCGCCGCGCAGGCCCGCCGCGCCCTACGGTCCGCTTTCCATTCGCGCGGCAGCATCCCCGCCAATCCCGGCTTCCCGCCGCCAGTCTTCCCTCGCCGCATTCAACCGCTCCATCACGCGCGTCTCGACCAGATGGTCGAATTCCGCCACCAATGCTGCCTCGTCCTCCGGCTCGCCGCGGGCGGCCTCCGCCTCCGTACGTTCCGAGATCAGCGTGCGCTGCAGGCTGTCGATCTTTTCCAGTGTGCGCACGATCAGCGACACCGCCTCGATGGCTGCCTTGGCATCGCTTTGCGCCAGCTTTCGCGCGGCCTCGTCCTCCGCGCCGGCGGCATCCTGCTCGGCCAGAGCCTTCTGGCTTTGGAAGCGCTGGAACCGCTCGCGCAGCTCCTTCGTCATCTCCAGAAGCATCGCCTGCATGTCGAGAAAAGGATCGAGCGGCGCATCCGCCTTGGTGTCGAGCACCAGCGCCGCCGCGCCCGCGAAATCCACCCGCCGCCCGCCAAGCCCGTCATAAACCGCCGGCTCCGGCGAGAGGCCGAACAACTCAAGATCGATCGCCGCGTCCATCGCAAACCCCAAACAAAAAGGCGCCCGGTTCGATGAACCCAGCGCCTGTCAATATATTCCCAAAATCCGTGACCGGCAGAACCCACCGCCCCGAAGGATCGCCGAGAAAATCAAGCGATCCCGCCGCCCACACCTTTCCGACTGTGCCATAACCCTATCAAACGACCGTCACGCCGTCAAGGACTATTTTCCTATTTAGCGAAATCTTTTGCGAAGGCGTGAAGGGTGCTACTCTTGCCGCATGACCTCGGAGGATCTCATCGCGATCGCGCTCGGCATGCCGGGGACGCGGGAAAGTGCGCATTTCGGGAAGCGTGACTTCCGGGTGGGCGAGAAGATCTTCATGTCCCTGCCGCAGGCCGGCCGCGCGGTGCTTAAGCTCACGCCGGACCAGCAGGCCATGGTGGTGGAAACCGATCCGGGGCTGTGCGCGCCCGTGCCGGGCGGCTGGGGCGCCAAGGGCTGGACGTCGCTCTATTTCGACAGCGCCGACGACGAGCGGGTGCGCGATCTCATCGGCACCGCTTGGCGCAATGTCGCGCCGAAGGCCCTGGTCACCGCGACGATGAACTGAGTTACTTCTCTTCGCCCACTTCCATCGGCCAGGTCACGAGATAATCCTCGTAGTCCTCGATATCGAGGCCCTCTTCGCTGACAGTGCGGCCGCGCGCCGAAATGCCGGCCTGGTGCACGGTGTCGGGATCGCCCGAGACCAGCGGATGCCACCAGTAGAGGTCGTGCCCGTCGCGGATGAGGCGGTAGCCGCAGGTCGGCGGCAACCAGGAGATCTTCTCCACGCTCTCCACCGTCAGGCGGATGCAGTCCGGCACCGTGGCCTGCCGGTTGTCGTAGTCCTTGCAGCGACAGCTCTCGCCGTCGAGCAGCACGCAGCGGACGGACGTCCAGGCGATTTCACCCGTATCCCAGTCCTCCAGCTTGTTGAGACAACAGAGCCCGCAGCCGTCGCACAGGCTTTCCCATTCTCTGTCGTTCATCTCGGCGAGCGTCTTCGTCTTCCAGAAAGGAAGGTCGCCCCGCTCCTGCGCAGTGCTTGTCGTCATGCCTGACCCCTGAACCTCTCGCGCCCAAAGGTCAAGTCCGCCCGGCCGGTAACCGTACCCGGCAAAATCCGTTCTGCTGCCTTCAAAAGACTGCTATCGTCCCCGAATAGGACGTGGTCAGAAGACGTTAACCGGATGCGGGCAGGCTGCGGCCCGTCCCGAGACAAGGTTACCGAGCGTGGAAGCCGAAAGCCCGAAGCCGCAAAAACCGCGCCGCCGCAAGCGGCACATCTTCCTGCGCCTCGATTCCTGGATCGATTCCACGGTCTGGAATGCCGGTTTCCGCGCGGCCGAAATCTGGGAGGAGATCACCATCTTCTTCCGCCGCTTCCAGGTGAAGGGCTGGAAGAAGGCCGTCTTCGAGATCGCCGGCGAAGGCATGAACCTCGGCACCGCCGGCTTCGTCCTTCTTCTGGCGCTGGCGCTGCCCGCCTTCGAGGAGACCAAGGGCGACTGGCGCGCGCAGAGCGACTTCGCCGTCACCTTCCTCGATCGCTACGGCAACGAGATCGGCCACCGCGGCATCATCCACGAGGATTCCGTGCCGATCGACGAGCTGCCCGATCACCTGATCAAGGCCGTGCTCGCCACGGAAGACCGCCGCTTCTTCAGCCATTTCGGCATCGACTTTTTGGGCCTCGCCCGCGCCATGAACGAGAATGCCCGCGCCGGCGGCGTCGTGCAGGGCGGCTCGACGCTCACCCAGCAGCTGGCGAAAAACCTCTTCCTCTCCAACGAGCGCACGCTGGAGCGCAAGGTCAAGGAAGCCTTCCTCGCGCTCTGGCTCGAGGCGAACCTCTCCAAGAAAGAAATTCTGCGCCTCTATCTCGACCGCGCCTATATGGGCGGCGGCACGTTCGGCGCGGCCGCGGCGGCACAGTTCTATTTCGGCAAGAACGTCACGGACGTAAACCTCGCCGAATCCGCCATGCTCGCCGGCCTGTTCAAGGCCCCGGCCCGCTATGCCCCCCACGTCAACCTGCCCGCCGCCCGCGCCCGCGCCAACGAGGTGCTGACCAATCTCGTGCAGGGCGGCCTGATGACCGAGGGCCAGGTGATCGCCGCTCGGCGCAACCCCGCCAGCGTCATCGACCGAAACGAGAAGACCGCGCCCGATTTCTTCCTCGACTGGGCCTTCGACGAAGTCCAGCGCATCGCAAAACCTTTCGCCCAGCATTCCCTCGTCGTGCGCACCACCATCGACATGGGCCTGCAGGCCGCCGCCGAGGAATCGGTGGAAAGCGGCCTGCGCCAGTATGGCGAGAGCTACCGCGTCAAGCAGGGCGCGCTTGTGATGATCGAGAACGGCGGCGCCGTGCGCGCCATGGTCGGCGGGCGCGATTACGGCGAGAGCCAGTTCAACCGCGCCACGAGGGCGCTGCGCCAGCCGGGCTCCTCGTTCAAGGCCTATACCTACGCCGCCGCGATGGAGTCCGGCATGACGCCCGAGACGACCATCGTCGACGCCCCGATCAGCTGGGGTGGCTGGTCGCCGCAGAATTACGGCCGCAGCTTCGCCGGCCGCATGACGCTGATGACGGCGATGGCGAAATCGATCAACTCCGTGCCGGTGCGGCTCGCCAAGGAAAAGCTTGGCACCAAGCGTATTGCCCAGATGGCCAAGGACATGGGCGTCGAAACGCCGATCCGCACCGACAAGACCATGCCGCTCGGCACGTCGGAAGTGACCGTGCTCGATCAGGCCACGGCCTACGCCGTCTTCCCGGCGGGCGGCACGCAGTCGCGCCGCCACGGCATCAGCCAGATCCTCAATTACGACGGCGACATCCTCTACGATTTCTCCCGCGACGAACCGCCGGCCAAACGCATCCTGTCCGAACAAGCGGACTCATCGATGAACCGCATCTTCGTGACCATCCCGGTCAGCGGCACCGCGCGCCGCGGCGCGCTCGACCGCGGCATCGTCTCGGGCGGCAAGACGGGCACGACCCAGGCCTATCGCGACGCCTGGTATGTCGGCTTCACCGGCAATTACACCGCCGCCGTCTGGTTCGGCAACGACGACTATACCTCGACCAACAACATGACCGGCGGCTCGCTGCCCGCCATGACCTTCAAGCGCCTGATGGACTATGCCCATCAGGGCATCGAGCTGCGCCCCATTCCCGGCATCGAGAACCCCCTGCCGGATGGCACCAAGGCGACGGAGGTCGCGGCGACGACGACGGATGAGAACAATCCCCTGCCCGCGCTGGTGCGTCCTCGTTCGCTCTCCACCGATGTCACGAAACTCCTGAAGGATGTCGCCCGCCAGCTGAACGAGGCCAAGCCCCTCAAGGCCGATGGCCGGGTGGCTGCGCTTGACGCGGCTCCGGTCAACCGGACAGAGTGAGCGATAAAGCGTTTCCGCGTTTCTCCGAATCGCCAAAACGCTCTATCTCTTCGTTTCGACACAACTCCAACGGTCGATTGCCTTGTTCCGAACGCCCCTCGTCATCGCCACCGCGCTCGCCGTCGCCTTCGGGCTTGGCATCCTGAGCTCGATCTATGCGCTGCGGGCGACCGTCGGCTTCGGCGCCATCGCGCTCGGCCCCTGGACCGCCTTCCCGAGCGCCCAGACGATCGATGCCGATCCCTATGCCAAGGCGCACCGCGCCCGTGACGGCAAGCTTTTGCTCGGCGGCGCCGAGGGCCTCACCTTCACCGCCGCCACCGACAGCGACAATCGCAGCCTTTCGGCAAACTGCCGCTACGAGATCAAGGGCATCACGCCGCCCGCCCGCCTCTGGACGCTGCACGCCGCCGACCGCAACGGCAATCCGCTTCTCGGCACGCGCCCCGGCCTGCCGGATGGCCTGAACGCCTGGTCGGTCCTGCGCAGCGCCGACAGCGATTTCGTCATCCGCATCGCCGCGACGGCGACCTCCGGCAACTGGCTCGCCGTGCCCGAGGGCAACGCGCCGTTCCTCCTTGTCATGACGCTGCTCGACACGCCGACCGCCGGCAGCTCCGGCGTCATCGATCTTGCCATGCCCGGCATATCAAGGCTGGACTGCACCGATGCGTAGTTTCCTCTATGCCATCGCCATCGGCCTTGTCGGCGCGGCCCTGCTGCACATCGTCATCATCCTCTCGCTGCCGAGCTTCACCGGCCGCGATGCCTATACGCGCGTCCAGACCTTCGGCGAAAACAACCGCTTCTTCCCGCTCGCCAGCGTCGGCGACACACTCGCGCCGCTCAACGACGACCCGGCAATGAAGACCGCCGTCTGCACCTTCTCCGTCGAAAACGGCCCGATCCGCCTCTTCGCCGATGGCGAGGTGCCCTTCTGGTCGCTCGCCGTCTATGACGATGCCTCCAACGAGGTGTTCAGCATGAACGACCGCACCTCCGTGACGGGCGCGCTCGACACCCTGATCGCCACGCCCATCCAGCTCATCGGCATCCGCAAGGCGCTGCCGCCGGAGCTGGAACAGTCGATCCTCGTCGAAATGCGCGGCAACGAGGGCTACGCGGTGCTGCGCACCTTCGTGCCCACCGCCAGCCGCCAGCCGGCTGCCGTCGGCTTCCTCGCCGATGCCGGCTGCGAGACGTTCTCGCCTGCCCAATAGGGCCAACTCAAGTGGGAAATCGTGCTCTCAAGAGCATATGCCGCTGGGCGGCGCAATCGTGCACCCAGCCTGAATGCTGTCGGTCGGCCGCGCATGTGTTCGCCGTCAATCCCGGCGCCGCGTGCGATATCATAGATCAGGGCCTGCTGGCGGCATCCTGGGCGCTCGCCTTCGCCGCCTTGCCGCGGGCCGCGAGCATGGCGGGGGTCAGGCGCTCGTAGCGCACGCCTGTGAAGAGAAGCACCTGGGCCGGAGCCGTATGCGGAACGGGCGCACGTTTCGGGGTGCGCGCAAGCCATTCCTTCAATCTAACAACGTCTGCCATTCTCGCCTCCAAAAGAAGAATCGAGACGGATGAAGCACTCCTACAAATCTCACCCTGCCCTGTTCGGGCCGGTGCATCCGGTTCCGTCACCCGGCTGCGACGCACATTGTCATCCCAGTCGCATACGGGTGGAAAACGGCGATAGGGGCCAGAAGTTTCCCATTCACGGGAATGTGTCTGGCGACCGCCCGGTATCCGGAACATCGCACCTTTCCCATCAGGAACGGCAGCCGTTTCGGCGAACCACCGTTCCCATGCTCGAATCATAGCACGTCTCAAATAATAGACGAGCAGACCCTTACCCCTAAAACTAACGACGATTGGGTTAACATGCTGTTAACACTAGCGTGATCCGCCGCGTCGCGCTGTTCCCGGCGGCACAGGACGAGGCCGGTCTCCGCCAAAGCCTTCCGTTAACGCATGGACAAGCATGCATGGCGTAGACTGTGAGCGTTTGTTTTAAGCAAGGATTTGGCCATGAGCTTTTGGGGCAAGACCATCGACACCCGCTACGATTTCCGGGCGTTCGACCCGAAGCATATCTGGGACTGGGGCCTCGTCACCATCGGCAAGGGCACCGAAATCGACTTCGGCGAGACGAACGGTATCTATTCGATCGACTTCGCCGACAAGGAGATCGCCATCCGCTTCCAGGATATCGGCGCCTTCTCGAACTATTCGCGCAACGGCCCGGCCTTCGTCGACTATAACGACACGCTGAACCGCATGATCGGCTTCAGCCTGCAGACCAATATGAAGGGCCTCACGGCCAGCGACATCACCGTCTATGACAACGAATTGCGGATCGACTGGCGCGGCACCTCCTTCAACACAAACACCTATGTGCTCATCAAAGTGAAGTTTCAGTACGATGCCATCAACGGCACGAACGGGAACAACACCCTGAAAGGCACGAAACACGACGACTTCTTCTTCGGCAAGCGCGGCGCAGACACCATGACCGGCGGCACGGGTGCCGACCATTTCATCTTCTCCACCGGTGACACCGGCGGAACCAAAGCCACTGCCGACCTCATCAAGGACTTCAAGCCGGCCGAATTCGACGTCATCGATCTCAGCCGTTATGACGGCAATTCCACCCTTGTCGGCGTGCAGGATTTCAAGTTCATCGGTACCAAGAAGTTCTCCAAAGTCGTCGGCGAACTTCGCTACGAGAAGGTCGGCGCGGAGACCCACATCACCGGCGACACGAACGGCGACGGCAAGGCCGACATCATGATCCGCCTCACCGGCAAGATCGATCTGACGGCCGATCACTTCATCTTCTAGAGTTTGTCAGGGAAAAGTGGGAACCGGTTTTCCCGAAAAGACAAACGAAAAACAAAGAAATGAGAAGATGCCCGCTCAGACTGAACCGGGCATCTTCTAATGGCACAAGCGCGCCAGCACCTTTACCGGCTGTTAATCATACCGCCGTTAGGATTGTGTTTACGGTCGCCCCGCGCGACAGGCGCTCAAGCAGCGAGAACCGATTGATTGCGGAAACGGCAGGCATGCCGCGATCCGCTCGGGATTTTGCTGGTTTCGCCAAGGACAGATGGACGCGGCAAGGGGCTGCCGCTTCGGGGATAGGGTGTTTCGTGGCGGACAGGTTTCGCGAACTGGAGAGACCGCAGGCAGGGCGGCCGAAGGACATCGTCTTGATGGCCACGGTGTCGAGCTTCGAGAGCCTGCGCTTTCCGTCGAAGTCGGATCTGCGCCAGTTCGGCGAACTCTTCGAGCCGCTCTACGCCGCCTCCACCGAGGAAGCCCGCCGCCAGGCCGTCGCCGCCCTCTCCCGCTGCCCGCAGATCCCCGATGAGATCGCCCTCTTCATC
This sequence comes from Shinella sp. M27, assembly GCF_049199905.1. Taxonomy (NCBI): domain Bacteria; kingdom Pseudomonadati; phylum Pseudomonadota; class Alphaproteobacteria; order Hyphomicrobiales; family Rhizobiaceae; genus Shinella; species Shinella sp. M27. Next base: position 4,672 of record NZ_JBLZPK010000072.1, on the reverse strand, counting down.
GCCGGCCAGCCGATCGGCATCGCCGCCATCTTCCTGATGGGCTCCAAGGCAATCGCCGATGGCGTTCTGATGCGGATCCTGCGTGTGGCCGGTCCCGAGCATGCCCGCGCCATCGGCAAGCGCGACGATCTCTCGCCCGCCGTCATCGAGGCGCTCGTCGGCAGCCACCAGGATCATGCAAGCCGCCGCACCGGCGAGGACCGCGCCGCGGCCCTTGCCGAAGCTGCACGGCTGGAGCGGGAAGAAGACATGCGCGCGGAACTGCGCGCGCTGATGCGGGCCGCGCTCCCCGCCGCCGAGATACCGGTCAAGCTCGAGGCCGCGACCGAGGTTCACCAGGCGCTGTTCGTGCGTTTTGCGCGCGCCGGCGAGATCGGCATGATCGCCGTCACGCTCGCTGACGCGCTCGCCTCCAGCCAGTGGCTGTCGGAGCGCATCCTGCTCGACGTCTCCGGCCGGCAACTGGCCGAGACGCTGGTGGCGCTCGCCGTGCCGGCGGAAGACTGCCTGTTCGTGCTGGGAAAAATCTACCCGCACCTGGCCGAGGGTGGCGCCGAAGCGCTGATCGCGTCGCTAGACCCGGCCGAGTCGACCCTCCGGGTCGAAAGCTGGCAACGGGCGGATAGCTACACGAACGGCGATGGCTTGCCGAAGGCGGCCAACAGTGAAAGCGCGAATGCGGACGGGCAGGATCACCACGACAGGTCCTCCGGGGACGGGCGGCATCGCGCCGCCGGCTGATCGGCTTCTTCAAGGTTCCGTCCTGCGGAACCGATCGATTTCGGAAACGGTTTTCAGAACGCTTTTCAGAACACTGGGCGCTTGGCCGGCGCGCGAAGTGCGACACCTTCGTTGCGCTCGGCGGAGAGCGCGGCCAGCATGGTCACGACGAACATTCCCGAAATCAGCAGTGCAAGGGCGGGCAGCACGATAAACATGGGTGTTTCTCCAAGGGTTCACAGGCCGTTGCCTGTGCCTCCCTTTTCCCATGTGCCCGCTTTCATCGCTGTTCCCGCCGGAACAGGGGTTCAGAACAGGAAATCCGCCTTCGACAGATCCGAGAGGTCGACATGCTTCAACGTCAGCACATCGTTGCCGGCCTTGATCAGCACGTCATCGCCGCTCTGCACCGCATGGTTCTTCATGAGGTCGGAAAAGCTGGTGATGGCAGCGAGATTGGAAAAATCGATCCGGTCGGTGCCGGCCACGAAATCCGTCACCGTGTCCTTGCTCGAGCCCTTTGAGAAGATGAAGACATCGGCACCGGCGCCGCCGGTCAGCGTGTCGTTGCCGGCGCGTCCGTCAAGAATGTCATTGCCGCCGAGACCCGACAGCTTGTTGCCGCCGCTGTTGCCGATCAGCACATTGGCGAGCGCATTGCCGGTGCCGCTCATGCCGGCCGTGCCGAGCAGCACGAGCTTTTCGATATTGGCGCCAAGCGTGTAGCTCACCGTGGATTGCACCGTGTCCGTGCCGCCATTCGCCTTCTCGATAAGCTTCAACGCCGCATCGCCGACGAGATAGGTATCGTTGCCCGCGCCGCCGGCCACGGTGCCGATAACCTTGCCGCCGCGCGTATCGAACGTATCGTTGCCGGCACCGAGATCGACATTGCCGCGGATCGTGCCGTTGTTGGTGATGATCTCCACACCACTACCACCCTTGAGCGCGGTGCCCGTGGCGGTGATCGAGCCGTTGTTGGAAAGGATGTTCTTGCCGCTGCCGAGAAGGGCCACGGCAATGCCGCTCGTTGCCGTCACGCTGCCATTGTTGGTCAGCGTCGCGGAGGCGCCGTCCATCAGGATGCCGGCGGCACCCTTGATCGTGCCGTTGTTGGTGACCTCAGCATTCGCGCCGCCGACATCGATGCCCTCGCCGGAAGTCGAGGTCAGCGTCTTGTGGTTGGCGAAATTGACCGCGCTGCCATCGAGCCGCACCGCATCCTTGGCGGCGCTGATCGTGCCGTTGTTGGAAATGACGGCACTGGCGCCGGTCACCACAAGCCCCTCGTCGCCGCGCGACAGAAGCTTGCCGTTGTTGGTGATGATAGCGCTCTTGCCGGTCACGACGACCGCATCCAGCTTGCTGTCGACCGTGCCGCTGTTGGTGACGATCGCCTTCGTGCCGGCGCTGCGGATGCCGTCATCGGCGGTCGAGTTGATCATGCCGTAATTGGTTATGATCGCGGCGGTGCCGGAAACCGTAACGGCATCGCCGCCGCTCTTGATCGTGCCGTGGTTGGTGACGAGCGCCTTGTCGCCCGTCGCCTTGATGCCGAGGCCGGTGGAAGAAAGCGTCGGGCCGCGATTGGTGAAATTGATGCTGGCGCCGGCAAAGATGCCCGCCACTGTCCCGCCCGAGAGCGTGCCGAGATTGGTGAGGATGAGCCCGGTTCCCGACGCCGTCAGCCCGACCAGCTTGGCGGAAACCACGCCGTCGGCCTTGATCGTGACATCGCCGGACTTGGCGGTGATCGCTGCATCGCCGAAGACGATGCCATTGCCGGCGGTGGAGGTGATCTTGCCATCGATGGCCAGCGAGCGGCTGGTGTAGACACCGCCGGCATCCACGGCCGTCCCCTTGGTGGTGATCTTGACGCCGGGATCCACGATCCACTGGCTGCTGGCCTTACGGGCAACAAGCGTCGACGTCATGTCGATCTTGATTACATATTTGGTCATTCTATCGGGCGTCCATCATTGACGTAGCCACGTCCTAGCGCCTTATTGGCAAAGAATTCGTTTCCATTGCGGCGTCAGCGGCAAAGCCTTGCTACAAGGTTAACGGCGAAAGAACCCGTCGTCGGCGGGCTCCGTCCCGGCAAACTCCAAGAGATCGCCGAGATCGTCCGTCTCGATCGACACGACCCAGAGGTCGCTGTCGAAACGCCGCTCCCGCGCAATCGCCTCGGCCACCGCCGTTGTCTCCGCGCGCTCGAGCCGGGCCTCGAACAGCCGCGACCGATTGCTGTCGTCCTCGCCGAAGAAGCTCTGCGGCGCCGGAGCATAGAGGCTCTCCGTCCCGTCGCGAAAAACCTGCCGCACGAAGATCGCACCCGCCTCCTCCGCGCCCTTCGCCTCGACGGCCGCGAAATCGCCGCGGGCAAACACGCGGCGCAGCAGGGCGGAGACGAAGATATCGGTACGAAGACGCATGGCCCGCGTCCTACACGGCGCACGCCCCAAGGGCAATCGCGAGATCTGGGGTGACGAGCGCGGCGCTAAAGCGCGCCGATGTCCTTGAGCTTGGCGAGAACCTGCTGGTTGGGCTCCCCCGTTACGGGCAGGCGATAGTGCTTTTCGAAATGGCGGATCGCCACGCGGGTCTTCTCGCCGATCAGGCCGTCAACGGCGATATCCGTATAGGCGATGTTGCTCAGACCCTTCTGGATCTTCATCACCATGTCGCTCGGCACGGGCTTGGCCACGGCGGAGGTGACCGCCGGATCGGCCTCGGCCTCCATGATCGCGGCGGCGACCGGATCGGATTCCTCTTCGGCGACGGGCTTGGCCGTCGTCGCTGGCTTCTGCTGGATGACCTTCGCCACCTCGTCGAACGGGCGCTCGCCGGGCGTCACGTCGGTGATTTCAGGCAGTTCCTCGCCCTCCTCTTGCCGCTCGATGACGAAGGTCGTCACGTCATGCGGCTCGGGATTAGTGGCGGTGAAACCGAGGGAATTGTCGGCCGAGCGGGTCTTCAGGAAGGGCGAGGGATGGCCGCCCGGCTGATACCACAGCGCATTGGCCGCGACGAAGGAGAAGACGACGATGAAGGCGCAGGTGCCGCCGATCAGCGTGGGATTGCGCGCGGCAAGCCCGCCGAGCGCGACAAGCCCGGTGATGACGATGTTGGGCCGGCGCGGCGGCGGTGCGGGCGCACGCGCGCTGGAACGGCCCTTGCGGGCCTGGCCCTGCGGCCGCCGCTCAGGCTGTTTTCTGACGTGCGCGTTCATCTTTTCTGTCCTTGCCATCGAGCGAAGGCTGGTAAACGGTCTCCATATCAGGTGCAAGGCGCGGCGGGAAATCCACGGTGGATGCGCCGGCGGCGGCGAGATCGTTTTCGCGCGCGATGCCAGCGCCATCGGCGGGAACGCGGATGGTGATGACGGTGCCCTCACCCGGCTTGCTCTGGATCACGAACGAACCGCCATGCAGCGCCACGAGACCCTTGACCAGCGACAGGCCGAGGCCGGTGCCCTCATACTTGCGGGTATATTCGTTCTGCACCTGCATGAAGGGCTGGCCGATCAACGCCAGCTTGTCGGCGGGAATGCCGATGCCGGTGTCGCTGACGGTGAGCAGCAGGTCGCGCCCCTCGCGCGCCGCATCCATGGTGACGATGCCGCCACGGTCGGTGAACTTGATGGCGTTGCCGACGAGATTGATGAGGATCTGCTGGATCGCCCGCTGGTCGGCCACCACCTCGCCGATGGCGCGCGGCACGCGGCTCGTCAGCTTGATGCCCTTGTCGCGGGCCTGGAGGCCGAGCATCTGCTCGCAGGCGCGCATGCTGTCGGCCACCGCGAAAGGTTCCGTCAGCAGCTCGTAGCGGCCGGCCTCGATCTTCGAGACGTCCAGCATGGTGTTGACCACTGATAGCAGGTGCGAACCCGACTGGTGGATCAGCGCCACATATTCGCGCTGGCGGTCGTTTTCCAGCTTGCCGAAATATT
>NZ_JBLZPK010000071.1:0-1645 GCF_049199905.1 Shinella sp. M27 | reverse complement strand
GGGGTGGGGATCGAAGCCATTTTTTTGGCAAGCCCACCCGGCCCCTCGACGCAGGAGGGGGGGCGGAAAGAAGAGGGGAAGAGAGGGATGCGGGCGTGCCGGCATCCCCCTGCGTCGCGTCATTTCTTCTTCGTCGCACTCTCGCTGTTCTTCACCTGCGATCCCAGAGTAGGTGGGGCCTTTTCGGCCACCTTGTCCTTCTTGGGTTTGCGCGTTTCCTTGTTGCTGCGAACCTGCCCTTTTGCCATTGCCGTAACCCCTTTGCGTTGCTGGGAGACCATAACCGCCTCATCAAGTGGGGAAAGCAAGGCTTATTTTGGACGGCGGCGTTCTTGTCCCGCTTTCCCTGCGCGCGGGCCGGGGAGCGACCCGATGGCGGCGTTTGCAATTGGCGAAACGCCGCTTACATAGGACACAACGAGGCCGCCTCGCTGGCGGTGCCATTGCCCGGGATGCCGGGTTTTCGAAGGTATGCTTATGAGTGAACACAACCCCTACGCTTCCATGCACGCCACGACGATCATCACCGTCCGTAAGGACGGCAAGGTGGTCATGGCGGGCGATGGTCAGGTGAGCCTTGGCCAGACCGTGATGAAGAGCAATGCGCGCAAGGTGCGCCGTATCGGCAAGGGCGACGTGATCGCCGGTTTTGCCGGCGCGACGGCGGACGCCTTCACGCTGCTCGAACGGCTGGAAGCCAAACTCGAACAATATCCCGACCAGCTGATGCGGGCTTCCGTGGAACTTGCCAAGGACTGGCGCACCGATCGGTATCTTCGCCGGCTCGAAGCCATGATGCTCGTCGCCGACAAGACCGTCACGCTGGCGCTGACCGGCAATGGCGACGTGCTGGAGCCGGAACATGGCACGATGGCGATCGGTTCGGGCGGCAACTACGCCTATGCCGCGGCGCGCGCGCTGATGGACAGTGACAAGTCGGCGGAAGAGATCGCCCGCAAGGCGATGCAGATCGCCGGCGACATCTGCGTCTACACCAACCACAATTTCGTGGTGGAGACGCTGGATGCCGACCGCTGAGGCCGTCCTGCCCGCGCCTTTCGACAGGGCGGGCGGATATTCCATGATGATCCTTCCCCAAGGGGCGGCCGGGCGCTGATGATGGCCCGGGAACGCTGCCAGAAAACGGAAAGCCAATGACCAATTTTTCCCCCCGCGAGATCGTCTCCGAACTCGACCGTTACATTATCGGCCAGCACGATGCCAAGCGCGCCGTGGCCATCGCGCTCAGGAACCGCTGGCGCCGCCACCAGCTGGAACCGGACCTGCGCGACGAGGTGATGCCGAAGAATATTCTGATGATCGGCCCGACGGGTGTCGGCAAGACGGAGATTTCCCGGCGTCTCGCCAAGCTGGCTGGCGCGCCCTTTGTCAAGGTCGAGGCCACCAAGTTCACCGAGGTCGGTTATGTCGGCCGTGACGTCGAGCAGATCGTGCGCGACCTTGTCGAGGTCGGCATCGGCCTGGTGCGCGAGAAGAAGCGCGCCGAGGTGACGGCCAAGGCCCATGCCAATGCCGAGGAACGCGTGCTCGACGCGCTGGTCGGCGCCACCGCCTCGCCGGCGACGCGCGACAGTTTTCGCAAGAAGCTGCGCAACAACGAGCTGGATGACAAGGAAATCGAAGT
>NZ_JBLZPK010000070.1:6031-50989 GCF_049199905.1 Shinella sp. M27 | reverse complement strand
CTCTATTCGAGCTTCACGCCCTTCCGGCTGACGCAGCCGGCGTCGCTCTTCACGCTGATCGGCTTTCGCAACTATGTGCGCATCCTGACGGATATCGAGTTCTGGACGGCCTTCGGCCGCACCGTGCTGCTGCTCACCGTCGCGCTCAATCTCGAGATGCTGCTCGGGCTTGGCCTTGCCATGCTCGTGGAGAAGGCGACGCGCGGCCAGCGGCTGCTGCGCACCATCATGATGTTCCCGATGATGTTCTCGCCGATCCTCGTCGGCTTCCAGTTCAAGTTCATGTTCAACGACAATATCGGCCTCGTGAACAACGCGCTGCAATCGCTCGGCCTGACCGATCAGGCGATCCCGTGGCTGATCGATGGTTCGCTCGCCTTCTTCGCGATCCTCGTCGCCGAAATCTGGTCGTCCACCTCGGTCTTCGCCATCCTCATCCTTGCCGGACTGCTCGCCATGCCGAAGGAGCCGATCGAGGCGGCGCGCGTCGATGGCTGCACGCCCTGGCAGACGTTCCGCTACGTCACCTGGCCGTTCATCATGCCCTTCGCCTATATCGCCATGACGATCCGCTCGCTCGACGTCGCCCGCGCCTATGACATCGTGAAGATCATGACGGATGGCGGGCCGGCCAAGCGCACGGAGCTGCTCTGGACGCTCATCTCGCGCACCGCCTATGCCGATGCCCGCATGGGGCTGGCCAATGCCATGGCCTATGTCGCGATCCTGCTCTCCATCCTCTTCACCGTCTATTTCTTCCGCAAGCTCTCGGCCGCGCGGACCCAGATTGCAGCCGAATGGTAGGAGTGGTCAGATGAACGAGAACGCAAAAGCCCGGTTCAACGGCTTCCTCCTCTCCGCCGCCCATAAGGTCGGCCTCTTCCTGGCGATGGCCGTCATCTGCCTGCCGGGCCTGTGGATCGTGCTTGCCTCCTTCCGCCCGACGGTCGAGATCATGGCGAAGCCGCCGGTCTGGATCCCGCAGGACCTGTCCTTCGATGCCTATATCGCGATGTTTTCCGGCGTCGGACAGGGTGGTATCCCGATCATCGAATATTTCCGCAATTCGCTGATCATCTCCGTCACCTCGACGGCGATCGCGCTCGCCATCGGCATGGCCGGCGGTTATGCCTTCGCACGCTTCCGCTTCAAGGCGAAGTCGTCGATCTTCCTCGGCCTGATGCTGACGCGCACCGTGCCCGGCATCGCACTCTCGCTGCCGCTGTTCTTCGTCTATTCGAAGCTCGGCATCATCGATACGCATTTCGGCCTGATCACCGCCTATGTGGCGCTCAACGTGCCCTTCACGATCTGGCTGATCGACGGCTTTTTCCGGCAGGTGCCGAAGGATCTGGCAGAGGCCGCGCAGATCGACGGCTGCACGCGCTGGCAGGCCTTCTGGCAGGTGGAGTTTCCGCTGGCCGGCCCCGGCATCGCATCCGCCGGCATCTTCGCCTTCCTCACCGCGTGGAACGAGTTCGCGCTCGCCTCGCAGCTCACCCGTTCCGTCACCTCCAAGACCCTGCCGGTCGGCCTGCTCGACTACACCTCGGAATTCACCATCGACTGGCGCGGCATGTGTGCGCTGGCGGTGATCATGATCATTCCGGCCCTCGTCCTGACCTTCATCGTGCAGAAGCATCTCGTTTCCGGCCTCACCTCCGGCGCAGTCAAAGGATAATCCATGGCAACCGTTTCCCTTGAAAAGCTGGTGAAGCGCTACGGCTCGCTCGAAGTGGTGCACGGCATCGATCTCGAAGTCGCGGACCGCGAATTCATCGCGCTGGTCGGCCCTTCCGGCTGCGGCAAGTCGACGACGCTGCGCATGATCGCCGGCCTCGAGCCGGTCTCCGACGGCAACATCAAGATCGGCGGCCGCGTGGTCAACGATCTGCCGCCGCGCGCCCGCAACCTCGCCATGGTCTTCCAGTCCTACGCGCTCTATCCGCATATGACCGTGCGCGAGAATATGGGCTTCTCTCTGAAGATTGCCGGCCAGAAGCCTGAGGATATCGCCCCACAGGTGGAAGAGGCGGCCAAAACGCTCGATCTCACGCACCTGCTCGACCGCCGTCCCTCGCAGCTCTCCGGTGGCCAGCGCCAGCGCGTCGCCATGGGCCGCGCCATCGTGCGCAATCCGGATGTCTTCCTGTTCGACGAGCCGCTGTCGAACCTCGATGCAAAACTGCGCACCCAGATGCGCGTCGAGATCAAGAAGCTGCATGCCAAGGTCCAGTCGACGGTCATCTACGTCACGCACGACCAGGTGGAGGCCATGACGCTCGCCGACCGCATCGTCATCATGCGCGACGGCTATATCGAGCAGGTCGGCACACCGGAGGATGTCTTCCAGCGGCCCAAGTCGAAATTCGTCGCCGGCTTCATCGGTTCGCCGCCGATGAACCTCAAGGATGCGGAGGTCGCGGATGGCCATGTGGTTTTCGCCAATGGCGACCGCCTGCCGCTGCCAGCCCGCTTCAGGGACCGCGTCACAGCCGGCCAGAAGGTGACCTTTGGCCTACGTCCGGACGATCTCTATCCCGCCGGTCATGGCATTCATTCCGGCGAGGACGCCGATGTGCACAAGCAGGACCTGCGCGTCATCCTGACGGAACCGCTCGGCAACGAAACGCTGGTCTTCTCCGATTTTGCCGGCGCCGAATGGGTCGGCCGCATGCTGAACCCGCGGCGGCTTTCGCCGGGCGAGGCGCTGCCCTTCTGCTTCGACCTGTCCCAGGCCCATCTCTTCGACCGCGAAAGCGGCCGCACGCTCAGGGGCTGACATGGCAAAGATCGAACGCGTCGAACTGAAAATGGTCGACCTTCGTCCGAAGGTCGAGCGCACCGATGCCATCCAGAGCTTCGTTTCGCAGGAAACGCCGCTCGTTACCATCACCGACAGCGACGGCGCCGTCGGCACCGGCTACAGCTACACGATCGGCACCGGCGGCTCCTCCGTCATGCGGCTGCTCGCCGATCATCTCGTGCCTCGTATCATCGGCCGCGATGCTGACCGGATCGAGGCGATCTGGCACGAGCTGGAATTTGCGACCCACGCCACGACGATCGGTGCGATCACCGCGATTGCGCTCGCCGCCATCGACACCGCGCTGTGGGATCTGCGCGCCCGCAAGCAGAACCTGCCGCTCTGGAAGCTTGCCGGCGGCGCGAAGGACCGCTGCCCGCTCTACACGACCGAGGGCGGCTGGCTGCATATTCCGGTCGAGGCGTTGGTCGAGGACGCGGTGAACGCCAAGGCACGAGGCTTTACCGGCTCGAAGGTGAAGATCGGCAAGCCGCATGGGTCGGAAGATGTCGCGCGCCTCTCTGCTGTCCGCAAGGCGGTCGGCGATGGCTATGAGATCATGACCGACGCCAACCAGGGCTTTTCGGTCGATGAGGCGATCCGCCGGGCGGAACGCCTGCGCGATCTCGATCTCGGCTGGATCGAGGAACCGTTGCCGGCCGACGATATCGACGGCCATGTGCGCCTCAACCAGTCGACGTCGACACCGATCGCCATCGGTGAATCCCTCTATTCGATCCGCCATTTCCGCGAATATATGCAGAAGGGTGCCTGCTCCATCGTGCAGGTCGACGCCGGCCGCATCGGCGGCATTACGCCCTGGCTGAAGGTGGCGCATGCGGCTGAGGCTTTCGACATGCCGGTCTGCCCGCATTTCCTGATGGAACTGCATGTCAGCCTGACCTGCGCGGTGCAGAACGGCAAATATGTCGAATACATCCCGCAACTCGACGACATCACCACCTCGCGCCTGAAGATCGAGAACGGCATGGCGCTGGCGCCGATGGTGCCAGGCCTCGGCATCGATTGGGACTGGGACGCCATCCGCGCCCGCTCGATTGGCGAATTCGAGCGTGAAATCCGCAAGGGAGCCTGAGGCATGCAACGCATCGGCATGGTGATCGGCGTCAAGCCGGAGACGATCGAAGAGTACAAGCGCCTGCACGCCGCCGTCTGGCCGGAGGTGCTGGCGCGGATTTCAGCCTGCAACATCAGGAATTATTCGATCTTCCTGAAGGAGCCGGAAAACCTGCTTTTCTCCTTCTTCGAATATCACGGCACCGATTATGCCGGCGACATGGCGAAGATGGCCGCCGACCTGAAGACCCAGGAATGGTGGGCCGTCTGCATGCCCTGCCAGGCGCCACTCGACACCCGCAAAGAAGGCGAGTGGTGGGCCGGCATGGAAGAGGTCTTTTTCCATGCCTGATTTCGATCCGTCGTCGCTGGCTCAATCCTGGCCGCTCCCATCAAATCCTCGCCCGATCGTCACCTTCGGTGCCGGGTCGATCGTCGGCGATGCGCATTATCCGGCCTATCGCAAGGGTGGTTTCCCGATTGCCGGGGTCTATGACCCCGACCACGACAAGGCAAAGGCACTGGCCGAAAAATGGGGCGTTGCGGCCTATCGCACGGTAGAGGAAGCGGCGTCTGTCGATGGCGCAATCTTCGACCTTGCCACCCCGCCTGCGGCCCATGCCAAGGTGCTCGCGGCTCTGCCGGAGGGTGCGGCGGCACTGATCCAGAAACCGATGGGCTCCGACCTCACAGCGGCAACGGAAATCTTGCGCATCTGCCGCGACAAGAAGCTCAAGGCTGCCGGCAATTTCCAGCTCCGCTTCGCGCCGATGCTGCTGGCATTGAAGGATGCGATCGCCAAGGGCCTGCTCGGCGAAGTCGTCGATTTTGACGTCTATCTGGCGCTCGATACGCCGTGGGAACTCTGGTCCTTCCTCGAAGGCCTGCCGCGCATCGAGATCGCCATGCACTCGATCCACTATCTCGACGCCATCCGCCAGATCCTGGGCGATCCGCAGGGCGTGCATGCCAAGTCGATCGGCCACCCGAACCACAAGATGGCGCAGACGCGCACCACCGCGATCCTCGACTACGGCGACCGGGTCCGCTGCGCGCTGTCGATCAACCATGACCACAAATTCGGCCGCCGGCATCAGGCTTGCGAGTTTCGCGTTTCGGGCACCGAGGGTGCCGCCTATCTCCAGCTCGGCGTCAATCTCGACTATCCGCGCGGCGAGCCGGATATTCTCGAAATCTACCCGAAGGGCGGCGAAGGCTGGGTGGCGGTGCCGCTTCAGGGCACGTGGTTCCCGGACGCCTTCGTCGGCCGCATGGCCAATCTCCAGCGCTTCGTTGCCGGCGAAGACGCCGAACTTGTCTCCTCGGTCGAGGATGCCTGGATGACCATGGCGCTCGTCGAGGCCGCCTATGCCTCCAGTGCTGCCCCCGCCACACCGCTTGCCGTGCGACCCTGAACAGGAACAGCAGATGGAACAGGTCAAATATTTCGAAGACTACGAGATCGGCGAGGGGCGCAGGACGAGCGGGCGCACGATCACCGAGACGGATTTCGTCGTGCATGCCGGCCATACCGGTGATTTCTTCCCGCATCACATGGATGCCGAGTTCATGAAGACGCAGCCCTTCGGCCAGCGTATCGCGCACGGCACCATGGTGTTCTCCATCGGCGTCGGCCTGACGGCGAGCGTCATCAATCCGGTCGCCTTTTCCTACGGCTATGACAGGATGCGTTTTGTCAGGCCCGTCTTCATCGGCGATACGATTCACACCCGCGTGACGATATCGGCCAAGGAAGACGATCCGAAACGCGCCGGCTCCGGCCGCGTCATCGAACGCACCGAGGTCATCAACCAGAAAGGCGAGGTCGTCCTCGCCGCCGACCATATCTATGTCGTCGAGCGCCGCCCGAGTGCCTGACGCCTCACGCAAGGAGCAACCATGAGCCTTTCCCTCGAAAACAAGCGTGTCCTCCTCACCGCCGCCGGCCAGGGGATCGGCCGGGCGAGCGCGCTGGCCTTCGCGCGTGCCGGTGCCAAGATCATCGCGACCGATATCAATGCCGAAGCGCTGAAGAGCCTCGCAACCGAGGCCAATATCGAGACCTACGTGCTCGACGTGCTTGATGCGGACGCCGTCAGCCGCGTCGTCGCAGCCACCGGCCCGTTCGACGTGCTCTTCAACTGCGCCGGCTTCGTGCATGCCGGCTCGATCCTCGACATGGCGGACAAGGATCTCGATTTCGCCTTCGATCTCAATGTCCGCGCCATGGTGCGCATGATCCGCGCCGTGCTCCCGGCAATGCTGGAGAAGAAGGACGGTGCGATCATCAACATGGCCTCCGTCGCCTCCAGCATGAAGGGCGTGCCGAACCGCGCTGCCTATACGATCACCAAGGCTGCCGTCGTCGGTCTCACAAAGTCCGTCGCCGCCGACTATGTCGCCCAGGGCATCCGCTGCAACTGCATCTGCCCCGGCACGGTGGAAAGCCCCTCGCTGCGGGATCGCCTGCGCGCGCAGGGCGATTTCGAGGCCGCACGTGCCGCCTTCATCGCTCGCCAGCCGATCGGCCGCATCGGCACGCCGGAGGAAATCGCCGATCTCGCCGTCTATCTCGCCGGCGCCACCTATACGACGGGCCAGGCCTACGCCATCGACGGCGGCTGGACCATCTGACCGATCAACGGCCGTCGGCATCGCGCCGATGGCCAATCCGACCATTTCCAAGGGCCGCTTCCATGACCAAGATCACCAGCCTCCGCTCCATCGACCTGCGCTTTCCCACCTCGCAGAGCCTCGACGGCTCGGATGCCATGAACCCCGATCCGGATTATTCGGCCGCCTATGTCGTGCTCGGCACGGATGAAGCGGGGCTGGAGGGCCACGGCCTGACCTTCACCATCGGTCGCGGCAACGAGATCTGCTGCGCGGCGATCGACGCGATGAAACATCTCGTCGTCGGCCTCGATCTCGACTGGGTGCGCGAAAATCCCGGCCGCTTCTGGCGCCATGTGACCAGCGACAGCCAACTGCGCTGGATTGGCCCGGACAAGGGCGCGATGCATCTGGCGACGGGTGCGGTGGTCAATGCCGTCTGGGACCTGCTCGCCAAGCAGGCCGGCAAGCCGGTCTGGCGTCTTGTCGCCGAAATGAGCGCGGAGGAAATCCTCGATATCATCGACTTCCGTTACCTCACGGACGCGCTGACGCCGGAGGAAGCGCTGGCCATCCTGAAGAAGGCGGAAGCCGGCAAGGCGGAGCGCATCGCGACGCTCGAGAAGGAAGGCTACGCCTGCTACACGACCTCGGCCGGCTGGCTCGGCTATGACGACGAGAAGCTGCGCCGTCTCTGCCAGGAGGCCGTCGATCAGGGTTTTACCCATATCAAGATGAAGGTCGGCCGTGACCTCGAAGACGACAAGCGGCGTCTGCGCATCGCGCGCGAGGTGATTGGTGATGACCGCACCATGATGATCGATGCCAACCAGATCTGGGAGGTTGGCCAGGCGATCGACTGGGTGAAGGAATTGCAGCCCTACAAGCCGTTCTTTATTGAGGAGCCGACGAGCCCGGACGATATTGCCGGCCACAAGGCGATCCGCGACGCGATCCATCCCGTGAAGGTGGCGACCGGCGAAATGTGCCAGAACCGCATCGTCTTCAAGCAGATGATCGCCGGCGGTGCGATCGACATCGTGCAGATCGATTCCTGCCGCATGGGTGGCCTGAACGAGGTGCTGGCCGTGTTGCTGATGGCCGCGAAATACGGCCTGCCGGTCTGGCCCCATGCCGGCGGCGTCGGGCTCTGCGAATATGTTCAGCATCTCTCAATGATCGACTACATTGTCGTGTCGGGCACCAAGGACGGCCGCGTGATCGAATATGTCGACCACCTGCACGAGCACTTCCTCGATCCCTGCCGCATCGAGAACGCCGCCTACATGCCGCCGTCGCTGCCGGGCTTCTCCATCGAGATGAAGCCGGAGTCGATTGCGACCTATACGTTCCGGCCGTAAGCGATCGGCGCTCCCGAAGGGGGAGCGCCTCTCTCAGGTCGGGAATTGCCGGTAACATTCCTCGGCGATCTGCTGGAGCAGGTCGCGGGGAATGTCGCCGGTCACGGCATAACCGAGTGCGCCGTCGATCCAGTAGAAGGTTTCCACATTCTCTGCCGAGGCGAAGCGGAAGCTGGTTTCCCGGTTGTCTTCATTGCGCCCCACTAGCACGGTGATGCGCTGGCCGGTCTCGTTTTCATACATGAACATCGCGCCCGGCTTGTCCGCGACGGGCAGCAGGCGTCCGCCGACGAGCTTGAAGCCGAGCGTCTGGAGGTTCGGCACCTTCATGTCGTCGATGGCGAGGCGTTTTCCGAGCCACGTCGCCAGATGCGCTTCCTGATCGGCGAAGACTTCGACCGGGTGGCGCACCTCGCTTGCATAGATCAGATAGGCATTGCGCGCTTCCTGCGGCAGCGCCTCCATCGCCGTCTGCGTCGTGGATTTTCCGAAAAGCTGCGGCCCGAAATGGCCGGCGAGGCCGCCGAGCGCGAAGACCAGCACGGCGGCTGCCACCATGGCAAGGCGGTGTGGCGGGCTTATGGTTCTTGCACCCGCGACGAGCTGGAGATCGGACGGCCGCGTGGTGGCATAACCGGCGAAGGCATTGCGCAGCCCGTCGTTCTGCGCCCGCCAGTCGGCGACCATGCGCGCCGCTTCCGGATGTTCGGCGAGATGGGCCTCCACGCGACTACGCGCGGCCTCGTCGAGCAGGCCGTCGGCATAGGCGTGCAGGTCGGCTTCGGCAACGGGATGCGTCTCGCTCATCTCGGGCTCCGCAACTGGATCACGTTTTGCTCCTGCAGCTTCTGCCGCAGCATCTGGCGGGCGCGCGACAGGCGCGACATGACGGTGCCGAGCGGGATGTCCATGATATCGGCGACCTCCTGATAGGAATGCCCTTCCACCGCCACCAGCATCAACACCGCCCGCGCATCGTTGGGAAGGTCTTCCAGCGCCCGCACCAGCCGGTTGCGCTCCAGCGGATCGGCCGGAAGCGTGTTCGACGCGACACCCTCAGCAGCCTCGATGCCGACGGAGGGACGGCGGGCGACGGCGCGGCGCGCGTTGAGATGAAGATTAGTCATGATGCGATAGGCCCAAGCGCGGATATTCGCGCCACGCCATTGCGCGCGGTTGACGAGCGCCTTCTCGACGCAATCCTGCAACAGGTCCTCGCTCTCGGCATCCGAGCGCGTCAGGCTGCGCGAATAGCGCCGGAGCTGCGGCAGGAGCGCCAGGATCTGGGCGTCGAAGGACGGCGGCGGGGAGGCGATGCCCTCCCGCCTGCTTTTCTCGGGCTTCTGCGGCTGGTCAGGGCTTGGCGACATTCCAGACGCCGTTCATGCCGTCGCCGGTCGCATCGCCTTGCTTCTTGTCCTTGACCCAGTAGTAGAGCGGCATGCCATCCTTGGCCCATTGTTTGGCGCCATCCTTGCGGGTGACGAGCGAATATGCACCGTCCGCCTTCGCATCGGAAGCGGCAAGGACCGGCGGCCAGTTGGCGGCGCATTTGTCGTAGCAGTAGGATTCGCCCTTCTCGTCCTTCTTGAACGTATAGAGCGTCATGCCCTTGTCGCCGGCGAGAACCTCGCCCTTGTCGGTCTTGACCGTCTTGAAGGGTTCGGCGGCAAAAGCGCTGCCGGCAAAAGCGGCAACGGCGAATGGCAAAAGGATCAGCAACTTCATGGTCGTCTCCCATCGTTACGGCGACGTTTTCCGTGCCGCCAATGTCAAGACACCGATGCTCAGGGGATTATTCCATTGCCGCTTGAAAAAATGCGGAGCAGGCGTCTTTATCTTTTCCTTATGCCGCCAGCCCGCCTTCCCAATCGAAACCTGACCCGCGCCGCGCCTAGTCTGTCCTCCGCATAAACAGGAGAACGGACATGTCCGATTTTATCTTCCTCGCGGTGCTCGTCATCATCAGGCCGCTCGGCCTCTATATCGCCCGCGTCTTCGCAGGCGACCGCATCGCGCTATCGCCGGTGCTGAGTTGTCTCGAGGCCGAACTTTACCGCATCTCCGGCATCTCGCCGGACAAGGAGCAGGGCTGATTGGCCTATACGCTCTCGATGCTCCCTTTTCCATCGCCGGCTTCGTAGCGCTAAGCCTATCCGCCGCTCAACCCGCAGCGTTTTGCCGGCATTGCGCCGGACCTCGCCTTCAACACGGCGGTCTCCTTCGTCGCCAACACCAACTGGCAGAATTATGACGGGGAAACCAGGCTCAGCCATTCCAGCCAGATGGCCGGCCTGACGGTGCAGAATTTCCTGTCCGCCGCGACCGGCATGGCGCTCGCCATCGCGCTGACGCGGGCGATGGCCCGATCCAAGATATCGACGCTCGGCATCGCCATGCTGCTCGGCCGTTTCGCATATGTCGTGCCGGTCATGGCGATCGCCCGCTCGCTTGCCGAGGCGGCGCTGATCGCCATGTGCGGCGGCGGCACCAATGATGCGCCGGCCCCTTGCCTAGGCCTATGTCGGCGTCGCCATGCATGCCGGCACGCAGGCGGTGCGCGAGGCGGCCAACATGGTGGACCTCGATTCCAGCCCGACCAAACTCATCGAGATCGGCAAGCAGCTTCTGATAACGCGTGGCTCGCTCACCACCTTCTCGATCGCCAACGACGTCGCGAAATATTTTGCGACCGTCCCGGCGCTGTTCGTCGCGACCTATCCGGCGCTTGCCGCACTCAACGTGATGAATCTCGCCTCGCCGCAATCTGCCATTCTCTCGGCCGTCATCTTCAACGCGCTGATCATCGTGGCGCTGATCCCCTTGGCACTGCGCGGTGTCGCCTACCGTCCGGCGGGTGCTGCCGCCCTGCTGCGCCGCAATCTCCTCGTTTACGGCTTTGGCGGCCTGATCCTGCCTTTCGCAGGCATCAAGGCTATCGACCTTGCTGCAGCGCCCTACATCTGGTGTAACCATCCTGAACCATCTTCGCCCCGCCATCACCCTCGTCTTCGCCCAGACCGTGCTCCTCGGGATCGGCTATCCGCTTGCCGTAACGGGCGTCGTGCAGGCCGTGATGCCTGCTACCGGCATGGCTCTCTCATCGAACGGAACGGCGCCGTTGTCGGCTCCGACTTGATCGGCCAGGCTTTCACGACGGACAAATATTTCTGGCCTCGTCCGGCGCGAACCTTGGCACGACCTCGACAAAACTCAAGGAGCGCGTCGTGGCTGATATCGAAAGGCTGAAGGCGACCGGCATCGTGACGCTCGTGCCGGCGGATGCCGCCACGACCTCCGGTTCCGGCCTCGATCCGCATATTTCGCCGGCTTTTGCCCGCGTGCAGATCGCGCGTGTCGCAAAGGCTCGGGGACTTTCGGAAACGGAGATAGCGAACCTTGTCGAAAATCGTATAGAAAGCCGTCTTTTCGGCGTCATCGGCGAACCGCGGGTGAACGTGCTACAGCTTAATCTCGCGCTCGACGCGCGTGGACCTTGAGAGTGAGAATGACGGAAAACGAGCGAGACGACAGTCTGAGGCCCGATCCCGATGCATTGCTTGCCCTGGCGGAGAAAGACCGCCGGGGCAAGTTGACCGTTTTTCTGGGGGCAGCGCCTGGCGTGGGCAAGACCTACGCCATGCTGACGCGCGCCGGGCGGCTGAAGGCCGAAGGCGTGGACGTTGTCGTGGGCCTCGTGGAAACCCATGGACGCGGCGAGACGGCTGCGCTCGTCGACGGTCTTGAAGTGCTACCGCGTGCCGGTATCGAGTATCGCGGCAAGGTGTTGCAGGAATTCGACCTCGACGGTGCGCTTGCCCGACGCCCCAAGATCATTCTGGTCGACGAACTTGCCCATTCCAACCCCGAGGGAAGCCGCCATCCGAAGCGCTACCAGGATATCGAGGAGCTGATCGCCGCCGGCATCGATGTCTGGACCGCGCTCAACATCCAGCATCTTGAAAGCCTTTCCGACGTCGTGGCGCAGATAACAGGCGTGACGGTGCGCGAGCGCGTGCCCGATGTGGTGCTGAAAAAGGCCGACGAGGTGCTGCTGGTCGATCTGCCGCCGACCGATCTGATCGAACGGCTGAAGGAGGGCAAGGTCTATCTGCCCGAAAGCGCCAGCCGCGCCGTCGACCGCTTCTTCCGCCTCGGCAACCTGACTGCGCTGCGCGAACTGGCGCTGCGCCGCACCGCCGACCGCGTCGACGAGCAGGTGGTCGATTACCTCAAGCAGAACGCCATCGAGGGGCCTTGGGCCAGCGGCGAACGGCTGCTGGTTTGCGTCGGGCCGGATGACCTCTCGGAAAAGGTCTTACGCGTGGCCAGCCGTCTCGCCTCCGGCCTCAATGCGCCCTGGATCGTCGTCTCCATCGAGCGCGCGGACCGGGAGGTCGAGACGACCGAACGTCTGCAGCGCATGGAGGCACTCTTTCGGCTCGCCGAACAGCTCGGCGCCGAGACGCGCCGGGTCGTCGGCAACGATTTCGTCGAGGAGATCCTGAAGCTCGCCCGCCGCGAGCATGCGACGCAGATCGTCATCGGCGCGCGGCGTAATCGTGGCTGGCGGAAATTCCTGCTGCCGTCGCTGCCGGATGCCCTGTCGCGCAAGGCCGCGGGCCTTGGCGTGTATTTCGTGACGCCCGACAAGACGGAAAAGCCGCCGGCGCCCGCCCGCTTCGTTTTGCCGGGCATCGCGTCCTACAAACAGTCGGTGCTGATTGCCGTGGCGCTCAGCGCGGCCACGGCGGCCGTCGGCAAGCTCGTCTATGTCTTCGCGGAACTGCCCAACATCTCGCTGCTGTTCCTGCTTGCCGTTCTCGGTGCCGCGGTGCTTGGCGGCTATGTCTCGGCCTTTATCGCGGCGGTGCTGTCTGCGCTCGCCTACAACTTCCTCTTCATCGATCCGCTGCACACCTTCACGATCACCGCGCCGCATGAGGTCTTCGCGCTGATCGTCTTCCTGTCGGTGGCGATCATTGCCGGCGGCTTTGCGTCGCGCATCAAGGAGCAGGCCGAGGTTGCCCGCGTTCGCGCCACCGCCTTGCAGTCGCTCTATGAATTCTCGCGCAAGCTCTCGACGGCGGGCAAGTCGGACGATGCGATCTGGCTCGCCGTCTCCCATCTCCAGGCGAGCCTCAAGCGCAACATCGTGCTGCTCCTGCCCGACAAGAGCGACCTGAGGGTCGCCGCCGTCTGGCCGCCGGATACCGAACTCGACGTCACCGACTTCACCGCCGCGCGCTGGACGCGCGACAAGCAGGAGGTGGCGGGTGCCGGCACAGGCACGTTGCCGAATAGCCGCTTCGAGTTCCGACCCCTGATGGGACCGCATGGCCTTGTCGGCGTTTGCGGCATCCAGCAGAGCGAAGAGCAGCTTGGTCCGAATGCCGAGCGCGCGCTGTCGGCCATTCTCGACCAGACCGCGATTGCGCTCGACCGCGCGCGGCTGTCGGAGGAAAGCCTGCAACAGGCCGCGCGTCTAGAGGGCGAGCGCTACCGCGAGGCCCTGCTGTCCTCGATTTCGCACGACCTGCGCACGCCGCTCGCCACCATCATGGGCGCCGTCACCAGCCTTCGCCAACTTGGCGACAAGATGGAGCCGGGGAGCCGCGACGATCTGCTCCAGTCGGTCGAGGAGGAGGGCGCGCGCATGAGCCGCTTCGTTTCCAACCTGCTCGACATGACGCGCATCGAAGCCGGCACGCTGAAGCCGAAAAGCGACTGGATCGACGTCTCCGACGTCATCCACGCCGCCGTCGAGCGGGCGCGCAAATATTTCCCGGGCACGGTGATCGAGATGGGTATCGCGCCCGACCTGCCGCTGGTCGAGGGCGACAATGTGCTGCTCGGCCAGGTGCTGTTCAACCTGCTCGACAATGCCGTGAAGTTCGGCGGCGAGGAGCCGGTCAATGTCTATGCGCGGCGCGACGGGCAGGATGTGCTGATCTCCGTCACCGACCTCGGCAAGGGCATTCCGCCTGCCGAGATCGACCGCGTCTTTGAAAAATTCTACCGGCGCGGCAAGCCGGACGGGCGTTCGCCGGGCACGGGGCTCGGTCTTTCCATCGCCCGCGGCTTCGTCGAGGCGATGGGTGGCAAGATCCAGGCGGAAAGTCCGGCCGTGAAGAAACGCGGCACGCGCATCGTCATCCGCTTCCCGGCAGGCGAGGCGGCAAAGGCTGAAAAGGCGAAGGGATGAGTGAACGCATCCTCGTCGTGGATGACGAGCCGCAGATCCAGCGGTTCCTCAAGCCCGCCCTCAAGGCGGCGGGCTACGACGTGGTGGAAGCACTGACCGGCAGCGAGGCGCTGAAGGCGGTCGCGACGGCAGCACCCGACCTCATCATCCTCGATCTCGGCCTGCCCGACATGGACGGCAAGGATGTTCTGACGAGCCTGCGTGGCTGGACGACGATCCCGGTCATCATCCTCTCCGCCCGCGAGCGCGAGAGCGAGAAGATCGCTGCCCTCGATCTCGGCGCCGACGATTATATCGAAAAGCCTTTCGGCATCGGCGAACTCACCGCCCGCATCCGCACGGCGCTGCGCCATCGGGAGCGGGCGGCGGCCGCGCCTGCGGTCATCACCACCGACGGCCTGGTGATCGATACCGTCAGGCGTCTGGTGACGCGCGGCGGGGAGACGGTGCGGCTGACGCCGAAGGACTACGATCTGCTGACATTGCTGGCGCGCCACGCGGGCCGCGTCGTCACGCACAAGACGCTGCTCACCTCGGTCTGGGGGCCGGCGCATGGCGAGGACCTGCATTACCTACGCGTCTTCATCGGTCAGCTTCGCCAGAAGATCGAGCGTGACCCGACCCAGCCCGCCATCGTGCGCACCGAACCCGGTGTCGGCTACCGGCTGGTCATTGACCTCTAGCCTATCTTTTCGACGATGGGCGCTATCTGCACGACCGTGATATCCGTCGCGCCGGAATCGATGATGTCGAAGACGGCCTCCAGCATTTTCGGCACGTCCTGCCGCACCATTTCTATGTGATCGCCGAGCATGGCGACGAAGGGATCCCAGTCGAAGCAGCCGAGATGCGGCATGCGTTCGGCATAGTGGCCGGAGCGGCGGATCCAGCGCATCACGCCTTCCAGCGAAATCGTCGAGTTGACGAACATGCCCCGCGGCAGGGTGCTCGCGCGCTCGGCGAGCTGTTTCATGACGGTCTCGGCCTTTTCCGGCGCATAGCCGCAGGTCTGCACCAGCGCCTCGTCGACGGCAATGCCGGCTTCCGCATGGGCGTCGCGGAATCCGCGCACGCGTTCCATCGTGTTGTGATCCGTGCCGCGGCCGCCGACGAAGAGGAGAGGGGCTTTTTCGCCGAATTCCCGCTGGCAATTGGCCAGAACCCGGCGCGTCAGTTCCAGCGCGCCGCCATAATTGTCGGAGATGACGGAGGGGGCGCGGGAGCCGGGCAGGTCGAGATTGATGGTGCGCACGCCGGCGCTGGCACACAGGTCGACGATACGGTCGGGGTCGGTTGCACCGGTCGCGATCAGGCAGTCCACCTGGTAGGACAGCATGGCGCGCGCCGCCTCCACCTCCAGTGCCGGGTCGCGCCGCGTACAGGTGATGATCGGGAAAAGGCCGCGCTCGCGGGCAAGATTTTCGAACTGCTCGACGATCGAGCCGAAATAGCGGTTGTCGTATTTCGGCACGATCATGCCGATGATCTTCGAGCGTTCGCGCCGCAGCACGCTCGCCTGCATGTTGACCGCGTAGCCCTGTTCTTCGGCCAGTTTCGTGATCTTTTCCGCAAGCTTGGCGCTGATGCGCCGCTTCTTCCAGTTGCCGTTGAGAACGGCGCTCACAGCGCTGGCGGATGTGCCTGCCAGCTCTGCCAGATCATAGATGGTCGTCCTTTTCGCTGATGTCGTGCGATTCACATGTCATCTCCATTTCGAAAGCCACCTTGACACCAATCCCGTTTGGTGACAATTCTTGCTTCATCGATTGAGCACGCTTGCTTCATCGATGAAGTTGCCTGAACAGCAAGGCTGACCCAAGGGAGGAGTCAGACGGAGCATCGACGAACCGGACGTTGCGGCATCGCTGCAGCGAACGATGATCTGCGCGCTTATGGCGTGTGGAAGGGTCGAGCCCTGTCGCCCTTGGCGGCTTGAGGTCGCCGGCGAACCGAACTGAAAATCAACTGTGGAGGAACCCCATGAAGACGCTTAACATCCTGCTCGCCTCGACCGGCCTTGCCCTGTCGCTCGGCAGCGCCGCCCTTGCCCAGGAAAACGCGACCGTCGCCTTCCTGATGCCCGACCAGGCCTCGACCCGCTACGAGCAGCACGACTATCCCGGCTTCAAGGCCGAGATGGAAAAGCTTTGCGCCACCTGTACGGTGATCTACCAGAACGCCAATGCCGACGTGGCGCTCCAGCAGCAGCAGTTCAACTCGGTGATCGCGCAGGGCGCCAAGGTCATCGTGCTTGACCCGGTCGATTCCGCCGCTGCCGCAGCCCTCGTCGAAATCGCTCATTCGCAGGACGTCAAGGTCATCGCCTATGACCGGCCGATCCCCGACAAGCCGGCTGACTACTACGTTTCCTTCGACAACCAGGGCATCGGCAAGGCCATCGCGCAGTCGCTGGTCGAACACCTGAAGGCCAAGGGCGTTCCGGATGGCGCGGGCGTGCTTGAGATCAACGGCTCGCCGACGGACGCGGCCGCCGGCCTGATCCGTGACGGCATCCACGAGGCGCTTTCGGCTTCGCCCTACAAGACGCTCGCCGAATTCGACACGCCGGAATGGGCGCCGCCGAAGGCGCAGGAATGGGCCGCCGGCCAGATCACCCGCTTCGGCGATGAGATCAAGGGCATCGTCGCCGCCAATGACGGCACGGGTGGTGGCGCCATCGCGGCTCTGAAGGCCGCCGGCGTCAAGGAAATGCCGCCGGTGACCGGCAACGATGCGACGATCGCCGCCCTTCAGCTGATCATCTCGGGCGACCAGTACAACACGATTTCCAAGCCGTCGGAAATCGTGGCCGCCGCTGCCGCCGGTATTGCCGTCAAGCTCCTGAAGGGCGAGACGCCGGAAGCCACCCAGAAGCTCTACGAAACGCCGTCGCAGCTTTTCGTTCCGGCGGTCGTGACGGCAGAAAACATCAAGGCCGAAATCTTCGACAAGGGCATCAACAAGCCGGAAGAAGTCTGCACCGGCGAATATGTTGAAGGTTGCCGCAAACTCGGCATCATCAACTAATTGCGCCCAGCGTGTCCGGCCGTGGCCTCCCGCGGCCGGACATTCCGATCAGTCGTAAGGTCTTTTTGAAGGTGCAGGGGCCATGACAGCCATGCAGAGTCTTCCCGCCAAGGGGCAATCGGTGATGCGTCTCACCGGCGTATCCAAGAATTTCGGGGCCGTATCCGCGCTGACGGATATCGAGCTCGACGTCAAGGCCGGCGAAGTCGTCGCGCTGGTCGGTGATAACGGAGCCGGCAAATCGACGCTGGTCAAGGTGCTCGCCGGCGTGCATCAGCCCTCGTCCGGCACGATCGAATTCTGTGGTCAGCAGGTGTCGCTCGACACGCCCGCCAAGGCGCTGGACCTCGGCATTGCCACCGTCTTCCAGGACCTTGCGCTCTGCGAAAACCTCGACGTCGTCGCCAACCTCTTCCTCGGCCACGAAATGTCGCCCTGGGCGCTCGATGAAGTGGCGATGGAAGTGCGTGCCTGGACGCTGCTGCGCGAGCTTGCCGCACGCATCCCGTCCGTCCGCGAACCCATCGCGTCGCTCTCCGGCGGCCAGCGCCAGACGGTGGCGATCGCCCGCTCGCTGCTGCTCAATCCGAAGCTCATCATGTTGGACGAGCCGACGGCTGCCCTCGGCGTGGCGCAGACGGCCGAGGTGCTGAACCTCATCGAGCGCGTGCGCGATCGTGGCCTCGGCGTCATCATCATCAGCCACAACATGGAGGACGTGCGCGCCGTGGCGGACCGGATCGTCGTGCTGCGGCTGGGCAAGAACAACGGCGTCTTCACGCCTGATTCCTCCAACCAGGACCTCATTTCCGCCATTACCGGCGCCACGGACAACTCCGTCTCGCGCCGCGCCGACCGCAAGGCCGGCGAAGCACACGAACATAACGGGGGAGCAGCATGAGCCAGAATCCGTCCCAGCCGATGCTGGACCGCAGCGACGAACGCGTTCGCCACGACGACAGCCTCGCCGCCATGGCCAAGGGCTTTTTCGACCGCGTGCGCTCCGGCGACCTCGGCATGCTGCCCGTCGCCGTCGGCCTGGTCGTCATCTCCATCGTGTTTTCCGCGCTGAACCCGATCTTTCTTGCGCCGAACAACCTCGTGAACTTGCTGTTCGACTGCGCCACGGTTGGCGTCATCTCGCTTGGCATAGTCTGCGTGCTGGTGCTCGGTGAAATCGACCTGTCGGTCGGCTCGATGAGCGGCCTCGCCTCGGCCATGGTCGGTGTGCTCTGGGTCAACCAAGGCTGGCCGATCGCCGGCGCCATCCTGGCCGCTCTCGTCGTCGGTGCCGGCGTCGGCTTGCTCTATGCGACGCTCTACAATCGTCTCGGCATGCCGAGCTTCGTCGCCACGCTTGCCGGCCTGCTCGCGCTGCTTGGCATGCAGCTCTACATTCTCGGCCCGACCGGTTCGATCAACCTGCCTTACGCCTCCTCTCTGGTGCGCTTCGGCCAGATCCTGATCATGCCCGACTGGCTGTCCTACACGCTGGCACTTCTGCCCGGTCTCGTGATGATCGGCCGTGGTCTGCGCACCCGCACCCAGCGTCTCGCCGCCAATCTCTCGGCCCAGCCGATGCGCGCGCTGATCCTCAAGGCTGTCGTGCTGACGGTCGTGCTGGAAGCCGCCGTGTTCTATCTCAATCTCGGCCGCGGCATGCCCTGGATGTTCGCACTCTTCATCGCGCTTGCCGTCATCCTCAACTATGCGCTGACGCGCACCCAGTGGGGCCGGTCGATGTTCGCCGTCGGCGGCAACAAGGAGGCGGCGCGCCGCTCGGGCATCAATGTGCGCCGCATCTATATGAGCGCCTTCATGCTCTGCTCGACGCTGGCGGCCCTCGGCGGCATCCTCTCGGCCTCGCGCCTTGCCTCCTCCAGCCAGCAGGCGGGAACGGGCGACGTCAATCTCAATGCGATCGCCGCAGCCGTCATCGGCGGCACCAGCCTCTTCGGCGGACGCGGTAGCGCCTATTCGGCCCTGCTCGGCATCATCGTCATCCAAGCGATCTCGAACGGTCTGACGCTGCTCAACCTGTCGTCTTCGCTGCGCTACATGATCACGGGCGGCGTTCTCGCCATCGCCGTTATCGTCGACTCGCTCGCCCGTCGCTCCCGTGTCAGCCACGGCCGCGCCTAACGCATATTGAAATGGAGTTTTAGATCATGGCTGACCTCATGAAGGGCAAGATCGCCGCCATCACCGGTGCCGCCTCCGGCATCGGCCTCGAATGCGCCAAGACGCTTTTGGCCGAGGGTGCGAAAGTGGTGCTGGTCGATCGCGCCAAGGACAAGCTGGAGCAGCTCTGCAAGGAGCTCGGGCCGAATGCCCTGCCGCTCGTCGTCGATCTGCTGACGCCGTCGGATGTCTCCGGTATGCTGCCGCGCATCCTCGATATCGCCGGCGGGCTGGATGTCTTCCATGCCAATGCCGGCGCCTATATCGGCGGCCCGGTGGCGGAGGGCGATCCGGACGCCTGGGATCGTATGCTGAACCTCAACATCAATGCGGCCTTCCGCTCGGTTCATGCGGTGCTGCCCTATATGATCGGGAAGAAGACGGGCGACATCCTGTTCACCTCGTCGATTGCCGGCGTCGTTCCCGTCGTCTGGGAGCCGATCTACACGGCCTCGAAATTCGCCGTGCAGGCCTTCGTGCATTCGACGCGCCGCCAGGTGGCGCAGCATGGCGTGCGTGTCGGTGCAGTCCTGCCGGGTCCGGTCGTCACGGCGCTGCTCGACGACTGGCCGAAGGAAAAGATGGACGAGGCGCTGGCCAATGGCAGCCTGATGCAGCCGAAGGAAGTGGCCGATGCCGTGCTCTTCATGCTGACGCGGCCGCGCAACGTCACGATCCGCGACCTCGTCATCCTGCCCAACAGCGTCGATCTCTAAGCGCGTGGCAAGCGGCATGACGCCGCTTGCTCCAAGAACTCCTGATTGCAGGCGGTAGACCCATGACCACTCCTTCCTCCGCGCAGCCTTCGGGCGTCGAACGCTACCTTGTCGGCGTCGATGTCGGCACGGGCAGCACCAGAGCCGGCCTCTTCGATCTTTCCGGCCGCATGCTGGCCTCGGGAAAACGCGATATTTCGCTGTTTCGCGAACCGGGTGCGATGGTCGAGCAATCGAGCACGGAAATCTGGGCAGCCGTCTGCGCCTCGGTGCGCGAGGCGGTCGAGAAGGCGGGTGTCGCACCGGAAGCGGTCGCTGGTATCGGCTTCGATGCGACCTGCTCGCTGGTCGTGCTCGGGGAAGGGGGCAAGCCGCTCCCGGTCGGTCCTTCGGAAGACCCGGAACGTGACATCATCGTCTGGATGGATCACCGCGCGGTCGATCAGGTCGAGCGCATCAATGCCGGTGGATACGACGTGCTGCGTTATGTGGGCGGCATCATCTCGCCGGAGATGGAAACGCCGAAACTGCTCTGGCTGAAGGAAAACCGTCCCAAGGTCTTCGATGCTGCCTGGCAGTTCTTCGATCTCGCCGATTTCCTGACCTGGCGTGCGACGGGTAACCTTGCCCGCTCGACCTGCACGGTCACCTGCAAATGGACCTATCTCGCCCATGAAAAGCGCTGGGACCCCACCTATTTCCACGGTATCGGCCTTGGCGTTCTCGCCGATGAGGATTTCGCCCGCATCGGCCAGCACGTCGTGGAGCCCGGCACGCCGCTCGGTCGCGGCCTGACCGGGACGGCGGCTGCCGAGCTCGGCCTTGTCGCGGGCATTCCGGTCGGAGCCGGCATGATCGATGCCCATGCGGGTGGCATCGGCACGGTCGGTGTGGATGGCCCACCGGAAAACAATCTCGGTTATGTCTTCGGCACGTCCTCCTGCACCATGACCTCGACCCACGAGCCGGTCTTCGTGCCGGGCGTCTGGGGGCCGTATTTCTCCGCCATGGTGCCGGGTATGTGGCTCAACGAGGGCGGCCAGTCGGCGGCGGGAGCGGCCATCGCGCAATTGCTTTCGTTCCACCCGGCGGCGGGTGAGGCCGAGGCATTGGCAAAATCGCGCGGGCTTTCCCTGCCGGTGCTGCTGGCGGAGCTGGCTGCGGAGAAGGTTGATACGCTCTCCGACGTCGCCAAGCTGGCGGATGGCCTGCATGTCGTGCCGGAATTTCTCGGCAACCGCGCACCCTTCGCCGATCCCCATGCCCGTGCCGCCATCGTCGGCCTCGGCATGGAGCGCGATCTCGACAATCTCGTCGCGCTCTATATCGCCGGCCTCTGCGGCATCGGCTATGGCCTGCGCCAGATCATCGACGCGCAGGCCGCGGCCGGCGCACCGGTCGACAAGATCGTCATCAGCGGCGGCGCCGGCCAGCTCGATCTCGTGCGGCAGCTTCTGGCGGATGCCACCGGCAAGCCGCTGCTCGCCACGCGGGCGGAAGAACCGGTGCTTCTCGGCGCCGCCATTCTCGGCAGCGTTGCCGGCGGTGCCTTCCCGGATGTGCGGGATGCCATGGCCGCCCTTTCGGCCGTCGACCGCACCTACCATCCGGCCGGCGCGGAAACCAAGGCTCTGCACGCCAGGCGCTACGACGCCTTCCGGCGATTGCAGGATCTAGCGCGGGATATCCGCTAAACGCTGACGAGCAGCGCGACGGGCTCGCCGGAGAGCACGTCCGCAAGCGGCATCGCGCCGCCGAGCGTAATCGTACGGCCATCGAGCACTGACCGTACCGTTCGCCCTTCGAAACCGATGGGGATGAGCAGCGAAATATCCTGCATCGCCTCGTCGTGCAGCCGCAGGCTGTCATGCGCCGTCTTGCCGAAGGCGAGCCGCGGCACGACCGTGATCGCAAAGGCT
Organism: Shinella sp. M27; assembly: GCF_049199905.1. Classification (NCBI taxonomy): domain Bacteria; kingdom Pseudomonadati; phylum Pseudomonadota; class Alphaproteobacteria; order Hyphomicrobiales; family Rhizobiaceae; genus Shinella; species Shinella sp. M27. The sequence goes on along the minus strand of NZ_JBLZPK010000070.1, from coordinate 29,084 downwards.
TCCGGCGTGCCGCGCAGAAAGGCGAGGGCCTGACGGCCGCCATCGGAAAAGTCCAGAGGAAGATAAGGTCCGTCGAACGGTCGGGGCGTCTCGTTGCGCGCGGCAAGCACCGTTGCGGTGAGCCATTGTTTGTAGTCGGCGAAGGTTTCGCGACTTGGGCGCACCCTTTCGTGAACCGCCAGCGAGGCTACATCCAGCAGCGGCCGGTTGTCCGGATCGACCAGGGAAAAGTCGCCGCGTTCGCTGCCCTGATAGAGATCGGGAATACCCGGCGCCGTCAGCTTGATCAGCGTCTGCGACAGCGAATTCAAAAGCCCCGCATCGATGAACGGCGACAGCGTTTCCGCAAAGTCGTCCAGAAAGGCCTCGTGAAGCAGGATATCGTCGACGAAACTTGCGGCCTTCTGTTCATAGTCGGAATCCGGCCGGTTCCAGTTCGTGCCGATCTTGGCCTCGCGCAGTGCCTTCTCCATGTAAGCGGTCATGCGCTTGCCGAGGTCCGCGCGGCCTGATAGCGGCCAGATTCCGGCAAGTGCCTGATAGATCAGCCACTCGACATCCGGCTCCGGCACCGTCCTTCCCTGGTGCGTGCGGCGGAAACGGCCGTTAAGGCCGGTCCAGTGCGCCACGGCAGCGATCCATCGCTCGGGGGCTTCGCTGAGCGTGTAGAGGCGCGCCCGCGCGTCCTCGCCGCGTTTCGTGTCATGTGTCGATGTTGCCGAGAGACCGTGCGGCATGGTTTCCAGCCGTGCCTGCATGGCGGCGTGGAACGCGGCTGGACCGCCCGCCGGTTCGCCGGGATTGCCGCCGACCTCGTTGGCCGCGATGAACGCGTTTTCGCGATAGAAAAGCGTGTCCTCCAGCGCCTTGGCCATGATCGGGCCGCTCAACTGCTGGAAGCGGCTGCGGAACTCGGCGCAGGACGCGTAGGCACCGGCGACGCAGTCGTCGACAAGGATCTCCCAGATGAAATCGATCGTTTCTCGAGCCTCCGGCCGGGCGCGTTCCTGGGCGGCCTGACGCGCGGCTGCAAGAAGCTGGCGATCATGCTCCGTCACCCCGGCCGGCGTGATATAGGTGCGATAGACGGGTAGCGCGATGATGATCGCACGGATCGCCTCGGTCAGCGCACTGCGCGAAAAGTCGGCTTGGGAACGGTCGGCAATGCCCTTCGCCAGCGCGGCCAGGCGATGCATTTCGCCCTCGAAATTCTCGGTCAGCATCTGCTGCTTGCTGGCTTTCGCCTCTTCGGCGTAGCCGTTGCGATGCTCCTCGTTTTTCAGGGGCAGGAAAGCCGCCGCGAGCCGTCCGCCTTCCTGTTCGTCGACAAGGACATCGGCAAGCGCGGCGATGAATTCGTAGCCCGTCGCCCCCGCCACCGGCCAGTCCGGAGCGAACGGCTCGTGTTTCTCGAGGATCTTTTCCACGACGATATAGACGTCAGGCCCGACGGCTGCACGCAGGCGCTCCAGATAACCCGCAGGGTCGGCAAGCCCGTCGACATGGTCGATGCGCAGGCCATCGACGATGCCGTCGCGGACGAGATCGAGCGTCAGCCGGTGGCTGTCGTCGAAGACGGCGGGGTCCTCGACGCGCAGGCCCGCGAGGCCGGCGATCTCAAAGAAGCGGCGATAGCTGAGATGCCGGCTCGCCGTCTTCCAGTCCGTCAGTTTCCAGGGTTGCGCTGCGTGGATAGCCGTGATCCGGTCGGGTAGCGCCGAGAGGGCGCCGAGATGGTTTTCCAGCGCGCTGCGGGCGGCGGGATCGAAGAGCACGGCAGAGAGAGCCTTATTGCCCTGCGGATCTGTTGATGGATGCGAAAGCGGAACGGTGATGCCCGCTTCCTGCAAAAGTGTCTGACAGGCCTGGGGATGCAGCGGATAAAAAGTGTCGTGATAGGCAAGCGCGATCGCATCGTGCTGCGGCTCGATGGCAAGCCGGATCGTATCGTCGGCGAGCTCCTCGGCAAACCCCTTGGCCAGAAAGGGCAGCGTCAGCCTTTGTGACCAGTCGATATCGAAATGACGGGCGAAAACGCTTTCGGCGCCCCAGGCAACGATGCTGCGCCACCAGGGGTTTTCGAGGCTCGCCGCCATATGGTTCGGCACGATGTCGAGAATGAGGCCCATATCCTGGCGGTGGAGTGCATCCGCCAGTTCGCGTAGGCCCTCGAGGCCGCCGAGCACGGGATCGATCTCGTTTGGATCCGTGACGTCATAACCGTGCGTCGAGCCGCTGACGGCGGTCATCAGGGGGGAGGCATAGAGATGGCTTATCCCCAATCGCTTGAGATAGGGAACCAGCTGACGCGCCCGTGCGAAGTCCATGCCATTGCGGAACTGCAGGCGGTAGGTAGAGCGGGGAGATGTCATAAAGCCCAGAAGATGCGAGTAAAGCCCGCCCTACAACGCAGATCCACCCGCTTTGTTCCAAAAATTCTTTCAGCCCTGGGGACCGCGCTTTTGCGATCACCGTTCCCACTGGCGCGCGCCGCGCCCGATGTGACAAGGTATAGGCAGCAGGGAGAGGACGCATCCATGGGCAATCATCTTTTCGACGCGATCCGGGCGATCGCAAAGCCGCAAGCCGTTTTCATCGAGACGGCCGATGGCCGGCGATGGACCTATGGCGACATGATCGCGCTTTCCGGCCGGCTGGCGGGCACGCTTCGCACGCTCGGCGTGCGGCCGGGCGATCGTGTCGCGGTGCAGGTGGAAAAGAGCCCGGAGGCGCTGATGCTCTATCTCGCCTGCGTCAGGGCGGGCGCGGTCTATCTGCCGCTGAACACCGCCTACACGCTGGCGGAACTCGATTATTTCATCGGCGACGCCGAACCGGCGCTCGTGGTCGTAGGGCCGAAAACGCGCGAGGGTGTCGAGGCGATCGCCAAGGCCCATGGCAGCCGCGTCGAGACGCTCGATGCCGCCGGCCACGGGAGTCTCACCGAGCGGGCAGCGGACGAGAGCCCTGAATTCGCCGATGTCGAGCGCGGGCCGGATGATCTGGCGGCGATCCTCTACACATCGGGCACGACCGGCCGCTCCAAGGGCGCGATGCTGACGCATGACAACCTGCTTTCGAATGCGCTGACGTTGCGCGACTATTGGCGTTTCAGCAGCGAAGACCGGCTGATCCATGCCCTGCCGATCTTTCACACGCACGGTCTCTTCGTCGCGTCGAACGTCACGCTGCTATCAGGCGCGTCGATGTATCTACTGCCGAAGTTCGATGCCGACGAAGCCTTGAAGCTGATGGACACGGCGACGGTCATGATGGGCGTGCCGACCTTCTATGTCCGGCTCGTGCAGCATGCCGGCCTGACCCGCGAGGCGACCGCGAAGATGCGCCTCTTCGTTTCCGGTTCCGCGCCGCTTCTGGCGGAAACCCATCGGGCCTTTTCGGAAAAGACCGGCCATGCCCTGCTCGAACGCTACGGCATGACCGAGACGAATATGAATACATCAAACCCCTATGACGGCGACCGCATCGCCGGCACGGTGGGCTTCCCGCTGCCCGGCGTTTCGCTGCGGGTCAGCGATCCGGAGAGCGGCGCGCCGGTGCCGGATGGCGAGACGGGTATGATCGAGGTCAAGGGGCCGAACGTTTTCAAGGGCTACTGGCGCATGCCGGAAAAGACGGCGGCGGAGTTTCGCGCCGACGGTTTCTTCATCACCGGCGATCTCGGCAAGATCGACGCGCGCGGTTATGTGCACATCGTCGGCCGCGGCAAGGACCTCGTCATCTCGGGCGGCTACAACATCTATCCGAAGGAAGTGGAGAGCGAGATCGATGCCATGCCCGGTGTCATCGAGAGCGCGGTCATCGGCGTGCCGCACCCGGATTTCGGCGAGGGCGTGACGGCGGTGGTGGTGCTTTCGAAGGATGCCGCGCTCGATGAAAAGGCGGTGCTGGATGGCCTGAAGGACCGGCTGGCGCGCTACAAGCAGCCCAAACGCGTGCTCTTCGTCGATGACCTGCCGCGCAACACGATGGGCAAGGTACAGAAGAACGTGCTGCGCCAGACCTACGAGGATCTCTACAAGGCCTGATCGTAGGCGAAATGCCGCCGCAGGATGTCGAGCACCTCGGTTGCAAGCTCGCCGACGATGCCGCTTCGCTCCCACGAGTAGAGCGAGGCGACGACGGGCGGCTCCGGTGCGAAATCGGCAAGCGGCTTGATCCGCCATCCCTTGGCGGCATCGACCGGCAGCAGGGAGAGGCCGAGCCCGGCTTCGATGGCCATCAGCACGTTGCGCAGGCTGGCGGAGGTGAAGGCGACGTACCAGCGCCGCCGCTCCCGTTCCAGCCGCTCGAACATCGCGTCGCGATAGAGGCCGCCGGGCGGAAAGGTGACGAGCGGAACGGGATCGGGAAGATCGCTAGCCGCGTCCATGGCCGTGTACCAGGCGATGGGTTCGGCGAAGCTCGCCCAGGCGTCGGCGTTCGGCGTGTCCTCCTTCAGCACCACGATGTCGAGTTCGCCGGCGCGGTAGCGTCGCGTCAGGTCCGAGCGCAGGCCGGTGGTGACGTCGAGCCGAGCCTCCTTGTGGCGCTTGGTGAAGCCGGCGAAGACGCGGGCCATTTCGGGGGTCGCGATATCGTCGGGCATGCCGATGCGCACCGAGGTCGTGCCGGATGTCTCGGCCACCAGCGTCAGCGCTTCGCTCTGGAGCGTGAGGATGCGCCTTGCATGGCCGAGCAGGCGCTCGCCCGTCACCGTCAGGCGCACGGGGCGGGCGGCGCGATCGACGAGGTCGCGGCCGATCGCCTCTTCGAGGCGAGCGATCTGCTGGCTCATCGTCGACTGGGTCATGTGCAGGCGGTCGGCGGCGGCCGTGAAGCTGCCGGCATCGGCGACCGCCACAAAGGCCCGGAGCAGGCGCGGATCGAGCACGATTCCTCCATTGAGAATCGGAATGATGGGTATCTAAACATGTAATTTGCGCATGATTCAAGCGAATGGTAGCGATAGCGGGAGGGTGGCGCGATTCCGCGAGCCGCCCGGCATCAGCAGAAAGTCGAACCATGGCAGATACCACGCAACCGCGTTCGGCACGCGATTGGGCAATGCTCGGGCTGGTCGTCCTGGTCGCTCTCAACCTCCGGCCCTTCATTGCCGCGCCTGCCCCCATTCTCAACGAGATCGTGGCGGATACCGGCCTCGGACTTGGCGGGCTGTCGCTCCTGACGCTGCTGCCGATGTTCCTGATGGGTGTCGGTGCCTTCATCGCACCGGGGTTGCAGCTGCGCATCGGCACGCGACGGGGCCTGCTCGCAGCACTCGCCATTCTTCTTGCCGGCTCGGCGCTCCGTTTCTATGCCGGCAGCGGTGTTGCGCTGATTGCGACGGCCGGGCTCTGCGGCATCGGCGTTGCCTTCATCCAGGCTGCCTTTCCCGGCATCATCAAGGCGCGCTTTCCGACAAGCGTACCCGTCGTGACCGGGCTCTATTCCGCGATGATCATGGCGGGCGGCGCGTTCGGCGCGCGGCTGATGCCGGTTCTCACCCATGCTGGCTATTCCTGGCGCATGGCGCTTGCCTGGCTGGCCGTTCCGGTCGCCATCGCGCTTGCCGCGGCCTGGAGCATCCTCTCCGACACCAAGGCGAGCCGCCCGGACGGCACGCTGACGCGCAGGCTTTTGGCGCGGCCGCGCACCTGGGTGCTGATGGCTGCCTTCGGCCTCGTCAATGCCGGTTATTCCTCGATGATCGCCTGGCTGGCGCCCTACTATCAGGCGCAGGGCTGGACGAGCGCCGACAGCAGCGGTCTCGTCGCGGTGATGGCCGCCTGCCAAGCGGTCGCGGCCCTCAGTCTGCCGACGCTGGCGCGCGGCAATATCGACCGCCGCCGCTGGTTGTGGCTGACCATCGCCTTCCAGCTTATTGGTTTCTTCGGACTGGCCAACCTGCCGGGCGCTGCACCCGCGGTCTGGGCGGGGCTTTGCGGCGCCGGTCTCGGCGGCAGCTTCTCGCTCGCGATCGTCACCGCGCTCGATCATCTGCCGCGCCCCGAACAGGCGGGTGCGCTCGCGGCGCTCATGCAGGGCGGCGGGTTCCTCATCGCGGCGCTCGGCCCCTATGCGGTCGCCCTGCTGCATGACGGGACGGGCGGCTTCGCCGCAGGCTGGATGCTGCATTTCGGCTGCGTGCTGGTGACGGCGCTGCTCTATCTGCGCTTCGACCCGCGCCGCTATCCGGTGGCGATGCCCTCCACCGGCTGAACGCAAAAGCCCGCGCCGGTGACGACGCGGGCTCCAAGGGAACTGCTAACGTTTAGCGACGGCCGCCGAACGGCTTCAGCGCCGCATGGCGGTTGACGTCCTTGTAGAGCAGGTAGCGGAACGGACCGGGGCCGCCGGCATAGCAGGCCTGCGGGCAGAAAGCGCGCAGCCACATGAAGTCGCCGGCTTCCACTTCCACCCAGTCCTGATTGAGGCGATAGACCGCCTTGCCCTGCAGCACATAGAGGCCGTGTTCCATCACGTGGGTTTCGGCGAAGGGAATGACGGCACCCGGCATCAGCGTGACGATGGTCACATGCATGTCGTGGCGCAGGTCGTTCGGATCGATGAAGCGGGTCGTTGCCCAGCCGCCATTCGTGCCGGGCATTTCCGACGGCTTGATGTCCTTTTCGTTGAGGATCAGCGGCTCGGGATGCGGCAGGCCCTCGACGGCCTCATAGGACTTGCGGATCCAGTGGAAGCGCGCGTGCGCCCCCGAGCGGTTGCGCAGCGACCATTTCAGGCCCGGCGGCAGGAAGGCGTAGCCACCCGGTTCCAGCGTGTGCGTGCCGGTCGGGATCGTCAGTTCCACCGTGCCGTCGACGACGAACAGCACGCCCTCGGCATCCGGATCCTGTTCCGGATTGTCGCTGCCGCCACCCGGCGCCACTTCCATGACATATTGCGAGAAGGTCTCGGCGAAGCCGGAGAGCGGGCGGGCGATGACCCAGAGCCGCGTGTTGTCCCAGAAGGGCAGGAAGCTGGTGACGATGTCCTGCATCACGCCCTTGGGCAGTACCGCATAGGCCTCGGTGAAGACGGCGCGGCCGGTCAGGAGGTCGCTCTGCGGCGGATGGCCACCTAGGGAGGAATAGTAGCTTCGTTGCATCGTCTCAGGCCCTTTTTGCTGTGAGTGTTTCCGATTTTTATGAACGCGGCTTTGTTCGCCGCGCCGTTTTTGGGGAGCGTTACTTAGCCCCAGCCTTTTCGAGAAGCGCGACGATCTCGCTATAGCCGCGCCCGCGCGCATGCTTGAGCGGCGTCACGCCGTCATTGTCCGCAAGGTTCACATTCGCGCCGGCCTTGATCAGCAGGTCGACGATCTCGACATGCCGCCGGCCGCCGTCGCCGAGGATGACGGCCTCAAGAAGCGCCGTCCAGCCGAGCCGGTTGACATGGTCCACATTCACGCCGGCCTTGATGAGGCTATCGACCGTCTCGACATGGCCGCGCTCGGCGGCGGGAATGAGCGCGGTGCCGCCGTAACGGTTGATGCTCCTGAGATCGGCACCGTGGGAAAGTGTCAGTTTCAGGATCTCCAGATGGCCGCGCGCGCCGGCATAGAGATAGGGGCTGTCCTCGATGCGGTCCTTGGCGTTGACGTCAGCCCCGGCCTCGATCAGCGCGCGGGCGGCATCCACATTGTTGGCGTGGGTAGCGACGAGAAGGGCGGTGGCGCCGCTGCCGTCGCGCGCGTCGATATCGGCACCTTTGCCGAGCAGAGCCTCGATTGCGGCCACATCATTGGCGCCAGCCGCCTTGTGCAATTGAAGGTCCATGGCATCACCGGCGGCAAGAAGGGAAGAGGAGAGGGCTGCGAGGAAGAGCCAGGCCGACAGCAGGGAGAATTTCAGCATGCGCCATCCCATGGGGTTGTGCCGGCAAAATTAACAGGCGCTCGCGCCATTTGAAAATTAAATGTGTAAATCCCTATCATGCAGAAGATGGAATTTGCCGATGATCGCCGCGCTCGCTCGATATCTACTCCAGAAGGCCGGTAGCCAGTTTTCCGGCAAGTGCTCTATAAGCAGGAAACACCGGGGACACGGAAAGGGCTGATCCATGCAGACGGAACAGGGGCTGTTGCGCATTTCGATTGCGGTCACCATCGTGCTGGCCGGCGTCGGCATCCTGTTCGGCATTCTCTCGGGCTCCTTCGCCATCGTTTTCGACGGCGTCTATGCGCTGACGGATGCGGTCATGACCGTGGTCGCCCTGCTGGTCTCCAATCTCATCGCCGCCTCGGCTTCCGGCAGCGGGCGTTTCGTCAAGCATTTCACCATGGGCTTCTGGCATCTGGAGCCGATGGTGCTCGGCTTGAACGGCATCATGCTGACGGGCGCTGCCATCTACGCCCTGATCAACGCCATCGGCTCCATCATGGATGGCGGCCGGCCGCTCGATTTCGACCAGGCCATCATCTATGCCGTGCTCACCATCATCGTCACCGTCGTCATGGCAATCATCGGCACGCGGGCGAACCGCACCATCCAGTCGGATTTCGTGGCGCTCGACGCCAAGGCCTGGATCATGTCGGCGGGGCTGACCAGCGCGCTGCTCGTCGCCTTCGTCATCGGCTATTTCATCCAGGGCACCGAGCACGAATGGCTGTCGCCCTATATCGACCCGGTGGCGCTTGCGCTCGTCTGCCTCGTCATCATTCCCATTCCAGCCGGCACGATCCGCCAGGCGCTGGCCGATATCCTGCTCGTCACGCCCTCGGACCTGAAGGGCCATGTCGATGCGGTCGCGAAGGCCATCGTCGAAAAATATGGTTTCCTGTCGTACCGCGCTTACGTCGCCCGTGTCGGCCGTGGCCGGCAGATCGAACTCTACTTCATCGTGCCGGAAAATTTTCCCGCGCAGAAACTGCAGGATTGGGACCGGATCCGCGATGAAATCGGCCTCGCAATCGGCGACGAAGGCCCGGATCGCTGGCTGACCATCGCCTTCACGACCGATCCGGAATGGGCGGACTAATCATTCCTTTATGGAATGCTTGGTATTGTGACTATCTATTTGTGTAATGCATGACCATGGCCGATCTTCCCCTCAGCCAACCAAGGGGAACGACATGCTCAAAAGCCTTCTATCCTTCGCCATGGCCGCCGGCCTTGCTCTCTCCGTTCTCGCGACGCCTTATGCGGCGAGCGCCGACGACCTGGAAACCATCAAGGCCGCCGGTGAATTCAAGTTCGCCAACAGCGGCGCTTACCCGCCCTTCAGCTTCGTCGATGACAGCAACCAGACCGTCGGCTTCGACGTCGATATCGGCAACGAGATCGCCAAGCGTCTCGGCGTGAAGGGCACCGGCCTCAGCACCGCCTGGGATGGCATCATCGCGGGCCTGCTCGCCGGCAAATACGATTCGGTCATCGGCAGCATGACCATCACGCCCGAGCGTGAAAAGGCCGTCGATTTCGTCGGCCCCTATTACAAGTCCGGCCGCGGCGTCTTCGTGCTGGATGGCTCTGAGGTCAAGTCGATCGACGACCTCAAGGACAAGACCATCGGTGTGACGCTCGGCGAAACCCACGAGAAGTGGGCCCGCGAGCGCGGCGGCTGGGAAATCCGCACCTACAAGGGCCTGCCGGAACTCTTCCTGGAACTGAAGGCCGGGCGTATCCACGCGATGATCGTCGATGCCGTTCCGGTGTCGATCGCCATCAAGGAAACCGGCGAGAAGTTCACCAAGCTCGACGTGCCGGAATTCGCCGGCACCGAGGACAAGATCGGCATCGCCATCCGCAAGGGCAATCCCGAACTGAAGGCCGCCATGCAGAAGGCGCTCGACGACATGATGGCCGACGGCACCTATGAGGCCATCGCCATGAAGTGGATCGGCTCGGACATCCGCTGATCGTTTTCGCATCCTGAGACGGCTGGCCGGCGGGAAAACCCGCCGACGGCCTGACCGACTGCCGAGGATCCGGGAATGGACATCGCTCTCATCGGCCGCATCATCCCTGTCTTCGTCCAGGCGGCCTGGACGACCGTTCAGATTTCGCTGCTCTCGCTGGCCCTCGGCCTTGCCGTGGCGGCGCTGATCGCGGGCCTGCGGCTTTCGCATCTCTCGATGTTGCGCTTCATCGGGGCTGCTTATGTCAGCGTCTTCCGCGGCACGCCAGCACTTCTCCAGATATTCCTGCTCTATTTTGGTGGGCCACAGCTCGGCATCCAGCTTGAGCCCTTCGCGGCGGGCGCCATCGCGCTCGGCCTCAACATCGCGGCTTACATGGCGGAATCGATCCGGGGCGGCGTGCTGTCGGTCGATCGTGGGCAGATGGAGGCGGCGCGCTCGCTCGGCTTCGGCGAGGGCCAGTCGATGCGCTGGATCGTGCTGCCGCAGGCCGCCAAGCTGATGATCCGTCCGCTCGGCGTCAATGCCGTGGCGCTGGTCAAGGGCACGGCGCTCGTCGCCACCATCTCGGTGGTGGAGCTCACCTATACGGCGCAGCGCTTCATCGGCTCCACCTACAAACCCTTCGAGATCTTCGCGGTGACGGCAGTGCTCTACATGATCATGGTCTATGGCTTGACGCTCGTCATCGACTGGCTCGACCGCGCCTATGCCGAGGAGGCGTAAGCCATGCAGGGTCTCGATTTCAGCATCGTACCGGAATACCTGCCGCTGATCGGCAAGGGCCTGTGGTGGACGGTCGTCATTTCGGTCGTCTCCGCCCTTTTCAGCATCGTCGCCGGCATGGGCTTTGCCCTCATCGTGCTCTATGCGTCGCCCGTGGTGCGCTATCCCGTGCGCCTCTTCATGTGGCTCTTCATGGGCACGCCGCTGCTCCTGCAGCTGTTCCTGATCTATTTCGGCCTCGTGCAGATCGGCATCGATATTCCCGCCCTCTGGTCCGGCATCATCGGCCTCAGCCTGCACTTCGCCGTCTACAATGCCGACATCTTTCGCGCCGGCATTGCCTCGCTGGATAAGGGGCAGACGGAGGCGGCGCGCTCGCTCGGCTTCGGCGCCTGGCAGACGCGGCTCTATATCGTCGTGCCGCAGGCGCTACGCAACACGGTGCCGGCCGTCGGCAACATGATGATCGCGCTGCTCAAGGAAAGCTCGATCGTCTCGATGATCGGCATCGCAGAGCTCGTTCACAGCGCCCAGCTCGTCATCAGCGAGACTTACCGGCCCTTCGAATTCTACCTGACGGCTGCTGCCCTCTATTACGTCCTCAATCTCATTCTCGAAGCGGTCCTCCGGGGGATCGAACGGAAAGTGGAGCTTTCGCGATGACCGATGTCCGTCCGATGATCGAGGTGCGCGGCGCGCGCAAATTCTTCGGGCCGCTGGAGGTGCTGAAGGGCATCGATTTCAGCGTGGCGCGCGGCCAGATCGTCGCCGTGATCGGCCCGAGCGGTTCGGGCAAGAGCACGCTGCTGCGCTCGATCAACCATCTTGAGACGCTGGATGGCGGCGAGGTGTGGCTGGATGGCGTGCAGGTCAACCAGACACTCGCCCGCCGGGCCTTCGAAAAGCACATCAACAGCGTGCGTCAACAGATGGGCATGGTGTTCCAGCATTTTAACCTCTTTCCGCATCTGAGCGTGGCGGAAAACATCGCCATCGCGCCGATGAAGCTGAAGGGCATGGCAAAAGCGGATGCCCGAGCGCTTGCGCTGAAGATGCTCGACAAGGTCGGTCTTGCCGACAAGATCGACGCCTTCCCGGCCCGCCTTTCCGGCGGGCAGAAGCAGCGTGTTGCCATTGCCCGGGCACTCGCCATGCAACCGAAGGTCATGCTGTTCGACGAGGCGACGTCGGCGCTCGATCCGGAACTGGTGGACGAGGTGAACCTCGTCATGAAGCAGCTTGCGGCCGAGCACATGACCATGGTGATCGTCACCCACGAAATGCGCTTTGCCGCCGAAGTCGCCGACCGGGTGATCTTCATGGCGGATGGCGCGGTCGTCGAGGAGGGCAAGCCCGACGATCTCTTCCGAAATCCGGTGCAGGAACGCACCCGCAGCTTCCTCAAGAAGTTCCTCAACGGCTAGACTGTCTCCGGCCGCTGCATTCTTATCTTTTTCAATGGATCGATCATGAGCCAGCAATCGACTGCGCCCGGTGAACGCCCGGCATCGCACCTCTTCTACCAGTCCCGCATGCGCCGGCCGCTCGCCGACCGCGCCGAGGGCATCTATATCTGGGACGAGCATGGCCGGAAGGTCATCGATGGCTCCAGCGGCGCCATGGTCGTCAATATCGGCCATTCCAACCGCAATGTGCTCGACGCCATGAAGCGGCAGATGGACAAGGCGACCTTCGCCTATCGCCTGCATTTCGAAAACCAGCCGGCGGAAGACCTCGCCCGCCGGCTCGCCGGCCATATGCCGGAGGGGCTTGACCGTGTGTTCTTCGTTTCCGGCGGTTCGGAGGCGGTGGAATCCTGCCTGAAGCTCGCCCGGCAATGGGCGCGCGCCACCGATCAGCCGGAGCGCTGGAAGGTCATCTCGCGCTTCCCCTCCTATCACGGCTCGACGCTCGGCGCGCTCGCCGTCACCGGCTACGACGCGCTGAAAAAGCCGTTCCTACCGATGCTGCGCGACATGCCGCACATCAAGGCCCCGACCGCCTATCTCGACCGCGACAATTTTTCGATGGAAGAGCGGGGCGTGCGCTATGCCGACATGCTGGAGGAGAAAATCCTGGAAGAGGGGGCCGAAAGCGTGCTCGCCTTCATCATGGAGCCGATCGGTGGCGCGTCCACCGGCGCGCTGGTCGCGCCCGACAGCTACTATCCGCGCATCCGTGAGATCTGCGACAAATACGGCATCCTGCTGATCCATGACGAGGTGATGAGCGGGGCGGGCCGCACCGGCCGCTATCTCGGCGGCGATCACTGGAACTGCCGGCCTGACATCATCGCCCTTTCCAAGGGCCTCGGCGCCGGCTATTGCCCGCTCGGCGCAATGATCGCCCATTCCAAACTGGTCAAGCCGGTGCTCGACCGCGGTGGCTTCGCGCATGGCTATACCTATGCCGGCAACCCGCTCGCCTGCGCCGCCGGTCTGGCCGTGCTTGACGAGATCGAGCGGCAGGATCTGCTCGGCAACGCCACCCGCATCGGCGACCTGATGAAGGCCGAGCTTGAGGGGCTGGCGGAGCGTTATCCCTTCATCGGCGACGTGCGCGGCAAGGGCCTGTTGCTCGCCGCGGAATTCGTCTCCGACCGCGAGACCATGGCGCCGTTGCCGAAGGCGCTCGACGCACACCAGCGCGTCGTCGACATCGCCTATGAGCGCGGCCTGATCATCTATTCCCGCCGCACGCGCGGTGGTGTCGAGGGGGACCATTTCCTCGTCTGCCCGCCGATGATCACGACGGAAGAACAGGTCGGCGAGATCGTGACGATCCTCGACGCGACGCTGACGCAGCTTGCCGGCGAGCTGTCGCTGTCGGTGCGAAAGTAAGAGGCGGGCCATGAAATCGAAAAAGGTCATCATCACCTGCGCCGTCACTGGCTCGGTGCACACGCCCAGCATGTCGCCGCATCTGCCCTACAAGCCGGAAGACATTGCCGCGCAGGCCATCGAGGCGGCCGAGGCCGGGGCGTCCATCCTGCATCTGCATGCCCGCGACCCGGAAAACGGCCGACCGACGGCCGACCCTAAGGTCTTCATGCGCTTCCTGCCCGTCATCAAGCAGGCGAGCGATGCGGTGATCAACATCACCACCGGCGGCTCCTCCTTGATGACGTTGGAGGACAGGACGGCGGCGGCGCTGGCGGCCGAGCCGGAAATGTGCTCGCTCAACATGGGCTCGATGAATTTCGGACTCTACCCGATGCTGGACCGCCCGCGCGAATGGCAGCACGCCTGGGAGCCGGAGCTTCTGGAGGCGACGCGCAACACGATCTTCCGCAACACGTTCGGTGACATCGAGACGATCCTGAAGCGCCTCGGCGAGGGCTGCGGCACGCGCTTCGAATTCGAATGCTACGATGTCGGGCATCTCTATACGCTCGCGCATTTCCGCGATCGTGGCCTGATACCGGGCACGCCTTTCATCCAGTTCGTGCTCGGCATCCTCGGCGGCATCGGCGCCGATCCCGAGAACCTCATGCATATGAAACGCATCGCCGACAAGCTGTTCGGCGACGACTATCGTTTCTCGGTGCTGGCCGCCGGCCGCAAGCAGACGCCGATGATCACCATGGCGGCGACCCTGGGCGGCAGCGTGCGCGTCGGGCTGGAGGACAGCCTGTTCGACGGCCGCGAGCTTGCGACCTCCAACGCCGCGCAGGTGCGCCGTATCCGCGCGATCCTCGAAGGTCTGTCGCTTGAGGTCGCGACGCCCGACGAGGCGCGCGCTATGCTTGGCCTCAAGGGCGGCGATCGCGTCGCATTCTGAGGAGACACCATGCAGGACGAAATCCGGATAAGGCCCGCTGCCGTCGATGATGCCGAGACCATTCACGCGGCTTTGCGCGTGATGGCCGAGGACATGAAGGCGGGGCCGAAATTCGTCTCGACGGTCGAAAATATCAGGCATCACGGCTTTGGCGCCACGCCGGCCTTCGAGGTGCTGATCGCGGAAGCGGGCGGCGTTTTCGCCGGCCTCTGCCTCACCTTCCCGAGCTTTTCGACCTGGATGGGCACGCCCGGTATCTATGTGCAGGACCTCTTCGTCACTGACGCCTTTCGTGGCCGGCGCATCGGCGAGCGCCTTCTGCACGCCGTCGCAAGGCGCGGCCGGGAGAAGGGGGCACGCTATCTGCGGCTCTCCGTCGATGTGAAAAATCCCAGGGCGCAGGCCTTCTACGACCGGATCGGCATCCGCCATTCCCGTGGCGAGCTGATCCACATGATCAAGGGCGCGGATTTCGACGCCTTCGCCGGTGAGGAGAAGACATGAAAACCTTTTTTGCCGAGGAACAGAAGCGCCACAATCCGAGCTTCTTCCTGTCGAGCGGCGCGCCGCAGCCGAACCCGGAGCAGCCGGAGCGCGTGGAGCGCTTGCTCTCCGGTGCCAGGGCGGCGGGCACGGAGATTCTGCGGCCGAAAGACTATGGTCTCGGCCCGGTCTCCGCCGTGCATACACCGGAATATCTCGATTTCCTGCGCCGCATCTACGAGCGCTGGCAGCGCATCGAGGGTGCCTCCTCAGAAGTCATCCCGAACATCCACCCGCTCGTCCGCACCGGCAGCTATCCGGCCTCCGCCGTCGGGCAGGCCGGCTACCATATGGCCGATACGTCCTGCCCGATCTCCGAACACACTTGGGAAAGCGCCTGCTGGAGCGCCTCCACCGCCGTCTCTGCGGCCGAAGCTGTCATGGCCGGCGATGCCTGGTCCTACGCCCTCTGCCGCCCGCCGGGCCACCACGCCTTCCGCGATGTTGCCGGCGGTTTCTGCTTCTTCAACAATTCCGGCATCGCCGCGCAACATCTGCTGCAACAGGCTAAACGCGTCGCGATCCTCGATGTGGACCTTCATCACGGCAATGGCACACAGGGCATGTTTTACGAGCGCGCCGACGTGCTGACCGTGTCGATCCATGCCGACCCGGTGCGCTTCTATCCGTTCTTCTGGGGCCATGCGGATGAGCGCGGCGAGGGACTTGGCCTCGGCTACAATCTCAACCTGCCGCTCGCCCGCAAATCCGGCGACGCCGTCTATCTCGAAGCGCTCGCCGCCGCCATCCGCCGCGTGGAGGCGTTTTCGCCGGATGCGCTCGTCGTGGCGCTCGGCCTCGATGCCTTCGAGAAGGATCCGTTCGGCGGTCTCGCTGTTTCGACGTCCGGTTTTGCCCGTATCGCCGAGGCGATCGCCAAGCTCCGCCTTCCTGCTGTCATCGTGCAGGAGGGCGGTTATCTCTGCGACGAACTCGGCGACAACCTGACGGCCTTCCTCACCGGTTTCGGTGCGACGGCTTAAAGGTAGGTCCGTTGCTCGAAGGGAATGGTCGCAATCGCCTGGCGCAGTTCCGCCAAAAGCAGGTTTTCCGCCCGGCTGCGGCGGGCCGCGCCGTCATAGACGACATGCACGTCGATGACGGGTGTGTTCTCATAGGGCGGCAGGCGCCAGAGGCGGCCGGCGCGCACGTCCTCTTCCACGACATGGATCGGCAGCGGCCCGAAGCCGAAACCGGCGATGATCAGCCGCTTGACCTCCTCGAGGTTCGAGGAGGTGCCGACGGTCTGGCCCTCGAAACCCTCCTGCTGGCGCAGCAGCGCCACCGGCCAGAGCGCGCCGGACATCTGGTCCGTCTTGAAGGAGACATAGGGCTCCTGCCGCAGGGCCGAGATCGGCAGGTCCTTCACGCCGAACAGCGCATGCCGTCTGCCGCAGAAGTAGCCGAAGGTTTCGCGGAACAGCACGTCGTATTCCAGCCGCGGATGGCGCTCCTGCATCAGGCAGATGCCGAAGCAGACGTCGCGGTTCAGCACCGCTGCCACCACATCATTGCTGGAGGCGACGGAAAGCGACAGCGTGACCTGCGGAAAGGCGCGGTGGTAGGCGGCCAGCGCCTCGTCGAGGATCGGGCAGACGACATGGCTCGCAAGCGCGATCTCGATATGCCCCGTCAGGTCGCCGGGTTGTTCTTCCATTTGCTGCGGCAGGCCGGAGACGATGTCGAACAGCGCGACGCATTCGCTGTAGAGCCGCTGGCCGGCCGGCGTTACGGCGAAATGCGAGGCGTTGCGCTCGATCAGCCGGCTGTCCATGTGGGTTTCGAGCCGCTTCAGCGCATTGCTGACCGTCGGCTGCTTCAACGAAAGCTTTTCGCCCGCCGCCGTCAGCCCGCGCTCCTGCACGATCACCATGAAGGTCCGCAGCAGGTTCCAGTCGATTTCCCAGACGAAACGCCGTCTTTGCCGTGCCATGCGTATCATTCCCCAAAACTATGCTCTCGGGAAAAGCTATTGCATGGTGCGATCCGGCATCAAAGTCCCGTGACGGACAAAGGAGGTTTGCCGTGCCGCTTCTGACCTATCAGGGTGTGGTCTATCCCGCGCAATGCGACGCGATGGGGCATATGAACGTGCAATACTACATCGCCGCCTTCGATCAGTCGCTCTGGCACCTGATGGCGGCGGTCGGCTATTCCGCGGATTGGATCAAGGATCGCAGGGAAGGCTGGGCGGATCGCCGCTACGAGATCGATTTCCGGCAGGAGTTGCCGGTCGGCAGCCTGTTCGAAATCCAGTCTTCTGTGGTCAAGGTGGGGCGCACATCGCTCACCACAAGGCACACGCTGACGAACAAGGCGGATGGGGCGCTCTGCGCGGAACTCCTCGCCGTCTCGGTCTATTTCGATCTTGCCGCGCGGCAGTCCCTACCTTTGCCGGCCGCAATCGTCGCTGCAGCCGGCAATCTCGTCGAGCCTTCCTAGAGGCCGGCGGCCGCGATGGCGGCGTCGAGGCGTTCGCGGGCCTTCTTCGGCAGCTTGCCGGTCTTGACCGCGTCGAGGTTGGCCGGCGCATCGCCGACGATCACCACGCCGACCATACCCATGCCGACATGCGGCGTGCACTTCACGCCATAGGCACCGGGCTTGTCGAAGGTGACCTTATAGGTCTCGTTCATCTTGCTCTTGAAGGCTTCCGCGCCCTCCGGAATGAAGTCCTTGATCGTCTCGACATTGTGGCCCTTGTCGGTGGGGATGAAGGTGACGGTATCGCCGGGGGCGACCTTCACGAAGGCGGGTTCGAACACCATGGCGCCCTCGGCACCCTTGTTGAGCATGTGCACTTCAAAATCTGCCGCACCGGCGGGAAGGGCGAGCGCGAAAAGGACTGCTGCTGCGCCGACGATGCTCTTTACCATGATACGCACTGGAATTCTCCCTGCTGACGAACGTCAATCGTTCATGCGCAAGAGATAGGCCCGCGAGGGGCCGCCTTCTTTGACTTTGGTCAAACAAGCCGGCGATGCGGCGTGGCGAGCTGTCGCACGCGTCAGCGGATGCGGGCGCCTGTGCTGTCGAAGAGGAACGACTTCGCAGCGGAGAGGCCGACGGTCAGCCGGTCGCGGCTATCGGCCCCACGGGACCCTTCATGCTCGACGATGATGCGCTCCTCCGGCGAGACATTGGCATAGACATAGCTGGTATTGCCGAGATGCTCGGCCACGTCGACATCGAGCACCAGATCCGCATCGCCGTTTCCGGCCGGCAGGAAATGCTCAGGCCGCACGCCGAGGCTGACCGCGTCACCGGGTTTTGCGGTGGCCGATTGGATGGGAAGGCTGAGTTTGACCTCGGGCTGGTTTACCAGAGATACCGTGACATATCCGGCGTCGGCCGCGACCACGCGGGCCTTCAAAAAGTTCATGCGCGGCGAGCCGATGAAGCCGGCGACGAACGTGTTGTCGGGATCGTCGTAGAGATCGAGCGGCGCACCCACCTGCTCGACGATGCCGGCGCGCAGCACGACGATCTTGTCGGCGAGCGTCATCGCCTCGACCTGGTCGTGGGTCACGTAGATGATGGTCGATTTCAGCGTCTTGTGCAGCTTGGCGATCTCGACGCGCATGTGGACGCGCAGCTCCGCGTCGAGGTTCGACAACGGCTCGTCGAAGAGGAAGACATCGGGATTGCGCACGATGGCGCGGCCGATGGCGACGCGCTGGCGCTGGCCGCCGGAAAGCGCCTTGGGCTTGCGCTCCATCAGCGGCCCAAGTTCGAGGATGCGGGCGGCGTCGTTGACGCGCCGCTCGATCTCCTCTTTCGCCATGCCTGCGAATTTCAGCGCGAAGCCCATGTTCTCGCGCACCGTCATATGCGGATAGAGCGCATAGGACTGGAAGACCATGGCGATGCCGCGCTTCGACGGATCGACATCATTCATGACCGTGCCGCCGATCGTCAGTTCCCCGGACGAAATATCCTCCAGGCCGGCGATCATGCGCAGCAGCGTCGATTTTCCGCAGCCCGAGGGACCGACGAAGACGACGAACTCGCCTGTTTCGATCGAGAGGTCGACGCCCTTGATGATCTCAAGGGAGCCGAAACGCTTGCGAATGTCGGTAAGGCGAACATCGGCCATGGGCTAAACCTCAGCTGACGGTGAAGGTGATGGACTGGGGCAGCAGGCGGCGTGTCGAGACGGTCAGGTAGAGCTTGGCCTTCTCGTCGCCTGCCTCCACCCAGAAGCCGGTCGCGCCGCCCTTCAGTGTGTGCTCGCTCGGGCCGATGATACGGCCGGGGCCGGAGAGCACGAGCGATACTGGTTCCTCGAAATAGGGCAGCAGATTGCCGCACTGGTCGAGCACGCGCACGACGACGCGCACCGCATCCTTCTCACCGGCGCGCAGCGCCGTATCGTCGGCCACGACTTCGAGCGTTGTCGGCACCGGATCGGCCGGCAGCGTCATGGTGGTCACCGCCTTGCCGTCGATATAGCCGGTGAAGGTGCCTTCGCGCCAGACGCGGCCCCAGGTGCCGAATTCCTCCGGCGTGACGGAGCGCAAATCGAGCACGACGGGCGGATGTGCCAGATGCGGATAGTTCTCCTTGTCCGGATAGACGCGCTTGGCCGGCCATTCGCCGAACTTCACCTCGACATAGTCGCAGTTGGTGAGAATGATCAGCGGCAACACGCCGCCGATATTACGTTCACCACGCGCCCAGAAGGTCACGGGCTGCATCACGACCTTGTCCTTGGGATCGCCTTGCGAGGCATAGGCATAAGCGGCGAATTTCGGGATGCGGTACATGTCGAGAACGCCGTGATAGCAGACGCGGTCGCCGGAGCCGAAATCCTTGTGCGTGTTGTAGTCGAACATGCACCAGCCGGTGGAGCCGGAAATGTCGCTGTCGCCGGCGACAGCGTTGAGGATCAGGAGATGGCGGGTGACGTGCTCGGCCTGGCGCTGCTCCTGATCGAAGCGCTTGGTCGGGTACATGTGGCCGTTATATTCGGTGATCATATAGGGGATCGGCTTGGTGATTCCAGTCGTCTCCACCCGGTCGCGCAGCACGACGCGGCCGCGGTTGTTGCCGGGCATTTCTTCCTGGCCCAGGATGAAGTCGTTCATCGTATAGACGTCTTCTAGCATCTCGGAATTGGTGATGAAGCGCACGCCGCCGGTCTGGCGCGTCGGGTCGAGTTCGCGGGCGAGGCGGTTCGTCTCTGCGTAGAAGGCGTGGTTGTCCTGGCTTTCGTTGATGCGCACGCCCCAGATGATGATCGAGGGATGGTTCCAATCGCGCTCGATCATGCGGCGGACATTGGCAATGGATTCCTGCTGCCAAGCCTCGCCGCCGATATGCTGCCAGCCGGGGATTTCCTCGAAGCAGAGCAGGCCGATCTCGTCGCAGCGCTCGATGAACCATTTCGACTGCGGATAGTGCGAGGTGCGCACGATGTTGCAGGCGAGGTCGTGTTTCAGGATGTCGGCATCCTTCTCCTGCGCGCGCCGGCCCATGGCATAGCCGGTATGCGGCCAGGCCTGATGTCGGTTGAGGCCGCGCAGCTTCAGCCGCCGGCCGTTGAGCAGGAACCCGTCCGGCGTGAACTGTGCGGTGCGGAAACCGAAGCGCTGCGTCAGCACATCCTCGCCGTGGGCGGTGGTGAGCTTTAGTGACAAGGCGTAGAGGGCCGGGTTGTCGATATCCCAGAGCTCGATGCCGGTGAGGCCCGAGAAGGTCAGCGTGGCCTCGTTGCCGTCGATGGCAACCGAGGTGGCGGCGACATCGCCACCGCCCTTGCGGCGGATTTTGGCGTCCAGCGTGCCGGAAATGGCAAGGCCCTGCGGATTGGCGAGGAAGACGCGGGCGGTGACGGTCTTGGCGTCCGCCAGCGCATCCGGCGTCTCGATCTTCACATTGGCGATGGAGACGGGGCTTGCCACCTTGAGCCACACGTCGCGATAGATGCCGGCATAGCAGAGATAGTCGATCTGGCCGCCGAAGGGTGGGATCTCCGGGTTTTCGGACCCATCGATCTTCACGGTGATGAGGTTTTCACCCTGCTTCAGATGCGGCGTCAGCCGTGCCGTGAAGGGCGTGTATCCGTCCTTGTGAGCGATGATTTCGCGGCCGTTCAGATAGACCACGCTGTCGGCCATGGCGGCGTCGAAGACCAGCGAGACTTCCCGGCCCTCGAAATCCGGGCGCCAGTCCAGCACCTTCTGGTAGGTGAAGGGCTTCTGGTATTCCGTCTCGTCGAAATAGTTATAGGGCAGCTCGACGGCGCTGTGCGGCAGGCGCACGGTCTCGCCCTCCTGCACCACGCCCACGCGGGCGGCGTCGAAACCGTGGCGGAAGAGCCAGTTGCCATTGAAGTTTTCGGTAATGCGCATGGGGGTATTCCTATTTGACCGAGCCGAGCATGCCCTGCACGAACTGGCGCTGCATGACGAAGAAGACGAAGAGGGTGGGGAGGGTGGCGAGGATCGTGCCGATCATGACCACGCCGTAATCGGGATAGTAGGCGGAGGCGAGCGATGAGACGACAAGCGTGATCGTCTTGGTCTCGTTCGACTGGAGTACGATGAGCGGCCAGAGATAGTTGTTCCAGTTCGTCATGAAGACGATGACGAAGGCGGCCGCATAGGTGGACCGCATCACCGGCATGTAGATGTAGAAGAAGATCTGCCATTCCTTCAGCCCGTCCACCTTGGCGGCGTCGCGCAGCTCCGTCGGGAAGGCTTTGGTCGACTGGCGGAAGTAGAAGATGATGAAGGCCGACGCGATGGTGGGCAGCATGATCGCGATATGCGTGTTGATGAGCCCGGTCTTCGCCATCATCATGAACAGCGGGATCATCAGCGCGCCGAAGGGGATCATCAGCGTCAAGAGCACCAGCGAGTAAACGCGCTCGCGCGCCTTCGACTTGAACATCTCGAAGCCGTAGCCGGCAAGCGAGGAGACGACAATGGTGAGAACGGTGGCGAGCACCGCGACCTTGGTCGAGTTCCAGAACACCAGTGGCACATCGACCTGCGTGAAGAAGTTCGCCACGTTGGTGGTAAACGCATCACCGAAGCTGGTCTTGCCGCCGATGATGTCGATCGATTTATTCGAGGCGCTGATCAGCATCCAGAAGAACGGGAAGATCGAGAGGAAGGCGGCAAGCCCGAGAAAGGCATATTGCAGCGCCGTGCCCAGGATACGCGAGGTATTCATGACCGGTCCCTCGCGGCATAGAACTGGAGGAAGGAGAACAGCGCCACCATGATGACGATCACATAGGAGATCGTCGCCGCATAGCCGAAGCTCGGCATGAAGCGGAAGGTCAGGTTGTAGATGTAGAGCGAGAGCGTGATGGTCGAATTGGCCGGGCCGCCCTTGCCTTCGGTCAGGTTGTAGACCTCGTCGAACAGCTGGATCGTGCCGATGGTCGAGATGATCGTCGTGAACAGGATCACGGGTTTGAGCATGGGAACGGTGATGTAGAAGAACCGCGCCCAGGCCGGCACGCCGTCGATCCGCGCCGCCTCATAGATCGACTTGTCGATATTCTGGAGGGCCGCGAGATAGAAGATCATGTTATAGCCGGTCCAGCGCCAGGTGATGGCGAGGATGACCAGAACCTTGGCCCAAAAGGGCTCCGTCAGCCAGCCGATCGGCGAGCCGATCAGGCCGATCGCCATCAGCGCCTGGTTCACCACGCCGTCGACGGAGAACATGCTCTTGAACAGCACGGAATAGGCGACGAGCGAGGCGACGCAGGGCAGGAAGATCGCGGTCCGGAAGAAGCCGATGAACTTCAGCCTATCGTTGTTGAGTACGGCCGCCAGCATCAAGGCCAGCAGGATCATGATCGGCACCTGCACCACGAAGAAGGTGACGGTGTTGGTCAGTGCCTGGATGAAGACCGGGTCGTTCCACAGACGGACGACGTTTCCGAAGCCCGCGAACTTCATCATCATGCCCTTGCCGGAGAAGAAGGACAGATAGAGTGAGCGGAAGATCGGATAGACGAGGAAGACGCCGATCAACAGGACGGACGGGGCGATGAACAGCCAGCCGTTCAGATCGTGATAGCGCTTCAATCCGCCTGTTTTGCCGGAAGCCATGGGACGACCTTGTGTGCAGGAGACAAGGACCGGACCTCCTGCCCTGAGGACAGGGAAGGTCCGGCAGTGG
>NZ_JBLZPK010000070.1:0-5730 GCF_049199905.1 Shinella sp. M27 | reverse complement strand
ACGTCCTTGGCATAGACCTCATTGAGGAAGTCGATCGCCTCGTCCTTTTCCGCCGAGCCCGCCGTAACATACCAGCTGGAGCCGCCGAGGTTGGAGGCGTGGGTTGCGCCCTCGACATTCAGCTTCGGAATGGGGGCGACACCCCATTTGCCGCTCTGGTCGGCCTGCGCCTTGACGGTGCCGGTGATCCAAACGCCCGTCGTGACGGTCGCGACATCGCCCGAGGTAAAGGTGTTGACCCATTCCGTCCAGCCGGCAGCCGGCTTGTGGATGTTGGCCTGCAGGATCTTCTGCTCGGTTTCGAGCGCGGCCTTCAGCGCGGCATTGTCGGCGATGGACAGGTTGCCGTCCTTGTCGAAATACCAGCCGCCGGCCGACTGCATCAGGATGCGGATGAAGCCGGCGTCGTTGACGTCAAGGCCGAGCATCTTCTTGCCGGTCTTGGCTTCCACGGCCTTGCCGATCTCGATGAAGCGGTCCCAGGTCAGGTCCTGCATGTCCTCCGGCTTGAAACCGGCCTGTTCGAGATAGTCCTTGCGGTAATAGAGGCCGGTGACGCCGGAATCGAAGGGCATGCCGTAGACGGCGCCGTCGAGCGTCATCAGTTGGACCTTGTAGGGCGCAAAGCCCGAGAAATCGATCTTGCTCGACAGTTCGGCGAAGGCGCCGGGGAAGGACTGGAGGTATTTCTGCGCGCCGTAGTCTTCGATCAGTACGATATCCGGCAGCGCGTCCGTGGTGCCGGACGACAGGCCCGTCTGGAGCTTCTGCTCGACGTCGGCCTTGGCGAAATCGACGATGTTGAAGGTCGTGTCCGGATGCTTCGCCGTATAGCGCGCGGCGGCTTCCTTCATAATGGCGACGTTGAAGTTCGGGTCCCAGCACCAGACGGTGACTTCGCCGGCAAAGGCGGCCGTGGATGCCAAGAGGCTCGCACCGGCAAACAGGCCGGCGGCAAGGCGCGACAGAATCATCTTGTTCATCGTTTCCTCCCAAGAAACCTATGCGGCAGGGATCTCCTCTCCCGCCGTCGGAGGGAAGATTTACCGAATTTCAGGAAACGCGCAAGGAAAATTTAGTAAATATTTATTGCGCCTGCGAAGGCATCTGAAAAGTATTATAATTCCAAGGGCTTGCGGCAGCTGTCGCGCCAGATCAGTTCGGTGGCGATGCGCACCTGCTTGCCATAGCTGCGCCCGGACAGGCGTTCCAGCAGCAGGTCGACCGCCGTCTCGCCGATATGCTCGCCGTGAATGCGCACGGTGGTAAGCGGCGGGGTGAGGAACTGCGCGACGGGGATGTCGTTGAAGGAGATGACGGCAATATCCTTGGGGATGGAGAGGCCGGCTTCCTGTAACGCGCGATAGGCGCCGATCGCCATGTTGTCGTTCGAGGTGACGATGACGTCGGGCCGCTCCGCCAGCGCGAGGAGATCCTGGGCGAGTCGGTAGCCGGTGTCGAGCCGCAGACTTTGGCCGTTGGAACAGTCGGCGAGCACCAAAAGGTCCGGGTCGAAGGTGCCGTTCTTCTTCTGCCACTCGATGAAGGCGACGCAGCGTTTTTCCGCGAAGTGCTGCACGCTGCCGTTCAGGCTTTCATGGCTGCCGATGAAGCCGACACGCTTGTAGCCGCTGGATTTCAGGGAATCGAGGATCTTTTGCGTGGCAAGCCCGACATCGGAGAAGACGCTGTCGAGATGATCGCTCTTGGGGTCGAAATCGGCGAAGACGACGTGGCGGGCATGTTGCCGCAGCCAGGCGATTTCATGATCGGAATGTTTACCGATGACGATGACCCCGGAAGCGCTTTCGAGCAGCGCCGCCTCCGGCAGGTCGTCGGAATGGAAGACCTTCACGATCTCCGTCTTGAGATCGCGGCAACGCGTTTCGATGCCGAGGCGCACGCCGACATAATAGGGGTCGGAGATCTCGTCCGACGGCTCCAGGAAATGCACGATGACGAGCTTGGTGAGCAGGCTCGGCGCGACAGGGCCGTTCGCCTTGTTGCGGTTGCGCGGCGTCTCGTAATTGAGCGCCTCGGCCGTCTCGATGATCGCCTGCCGCTTGACGGGCGAGATCGACAAACCAGGGTCGTAGTTCAAAACGCGCGAGACCGTAGCGGAGGAGACCCCGACGGCCTTGGCGATTTCCTTGATCGTCACCATCCCGACATTCCGTTCCTTGCTCGCCGCAATGTGACACGGATTTGGGAAAATCGAAATCGCTTTCAGTAAATTTTTACTTCGGCACGACGCGCGAAAAACCCGCCCGGACGGCGATAACGGCGTGAATGCCGTATCTTGCCGGTATAACCAAGCGGTAAAATCTTCTCAAGGCGCGACGAAAGATTGACGCGGGAATGGCCAAACCGTCGCCGGTGGTAAAAAGCGCTGGTAAAAGCTCTTCGAGCGCCGTGCTCAGAGAACGGTCACCGAGATCGCCCCGAGCCTGTCGATTTCACCGCGCATCACATCGCCCCTCTGCACGGCCCCGACGCCGGCCGGCGTGCCGGAGAAGATCAGGTCGCCTGGCTGCAACGTGAAGAGGCGGGAGAGATAGGCGATCATTTCCGGCACCTTCCAGATCATCTGGTTGAGATTGCCGTCCTGACGCACCGCGCCGTTGATCGAGAGCCGGATCGCGCCCTCGTTAAGGGGGCCGACAGCGCTTGCCGCATGCAGCGGGCCGCAGGGCGCGGACTTTTCGAAGGCCTTGGCAACCTCCCAGGGGCGGCCATGTTTCTTCGCTTCCGCCTGGAGATCGCGCCGCGTCATGTCGAGGCCGATCGCATAGCCGAAGACGCAGTCGAGTGCCTTTTCGACCGGAATGTCGCTGCCGCCGCTTTTCAGCGCGACGACCAGCTCGATTTCATGATGCACGTCCGAGCTGGCGGAGGGGTAGGGAAAGCCATCGGCGGGTGCCACCAGCGTGTCGGGGTTCTTCTGGAAGAAGAACGGCGGTTCCTTATCCGGGTCATGGCCCATCTCGATGGCATGGTCGGCGAAGTTGCGGCCGACGCAATAGATGCGATGCACCGGAAAAAGCGCCGCGCTGCCTTCAACCGGCAGGGTGGGCACCGCGGCGGGGGCGAAGACATAGGCTTGGGTCATGGCGGCTGCACTTTCGAGAGGCTGATGTGCGGCGGACCGTAGCATGGCGCCCGGCGGCAATCGACCCGTTCGTCCTGGCCTATACTGGCTTGCGATTGCGCGAACTCTAAAAATCGCGGATAGAGGCAGAATGACGAAGGATGCCTCAGTGGACATGACCACCCCCAACACGACGGACGAGCCGCGGCGCGAGCGCCGGCGGTCGCTGGCAATCGGCCTTCTCAAGGCGCGTGAAGCCGTCATGAGCCATTTCCGGCCGATTCTCGCCGATCACGACGTGACGGAGCAGCAATGGCGCGTGCTGCGGACGCTGTCGGATGCCGGCCTGCTCGATGCGACGGAAGTGGCGGAGAAGGCCTTCATCCTGGCGCCGAGCCTGACGCGCATGCTGCGCTCGCTGGAAGAGCGCGGCTTCATCAGCCGTCACAAGGACAAGGCCGACGGGCGCCGCGTGCTGCTCAGGCTCGAGCCGGCTGGGCAGGCGGTTATCGACGAGGTGATGCCGGATTCGCGCCGCGTCTATGCCGATCTCGACGCGCGCTTCGGCGGCGAGCGGGTCGAGCAGCTGCTCGACATGCTGGAAGAACTGGCCGCCCTCAAGCTCGAGGGCAAGGCGGGCGGCGAGGAATAACCCCGCCGCCGCGAGGGCTTACGTCAATCTGCGGGCGATTTCGGTGATCACGGCGAAAGCCGTGTCCGCGTCGTCGCGCGTCATCTCGAACTGGCCGGCCTGGAAGCGGATGGCGATGCGGCCGTCCACGCGTGTCTGCGTGAGATAGATGCGACCGTCGTCGTTGATGGCATTGGTGAGCGCGATATTGTGCTGGTCGGCATCCGCGCCGCCCGTGTGGCGGAAGGAGAACAGCGACAGGACCGGCGCGCTGACGATCTCGAAATCCGGCTCCTTTGCAAGGCGTTCGGCCAGTTCCTCGGACCATGCGACATGGTTGCGGATCATCGTGCGCAGGCCTTCCAGCCCGTGATAGCGCATCAGGAACCAGAGTTTCAGCGCGCGGAAGCGACGGCCGAGCGGCACGGACCATTCGGAATAGTTGATGATGCCGTCATGGCCGTGGGTCTTGAGATATTCCGGCTGGATGGCGAGCGTGCGCACCTGATCCTCGGGGCTCCTGATGAACTGCACCGAGCAGTCGAAATTGGCGCCAAGCCATTTGTGCGGGTTGAAGACGATCGAATCGGCCTGCTCGACGCCGTCCCAGAGCGTGCGGAATTCCGGGCAGATCATCGCCGAGCCCGCCCAGGCCGCATCGACATGCAGGTAGAGGCCATGCGCCTTGACGACGGCGGCAACGTCTCGGATCGGGTCGCAGGCGCCGATCGAGGTGCCGCCGGTGCAGGCGATGACGCCGGCCGGGATATGGCCGGCGGCGAGATCGGCCTTGATGGCGGCGTCGAGCGCTTCCGGATCCATGCCGTTGAGCGGCCCCTTGGTCGGGATGCGCACGAGGTTCGCCTCGCCGATGCCGGCAATCCAGATCGCCCGGTCGATGGAGGTGTGCACCTGTTTCGAGGCATAGACGCGCACGGCCTTGTGCGCGGCGAGCCCCTCGCTGTTGCCCTTCCAGCCGAGCGCTTTCTCGCGCATCACGAGGACGGCGGCGAGCGTGGCAGTGGAGGCGGAATCCTGGATGACGCCGGCAAAGCCGTCCGGCAGGCCCATCGCCTGGCGCAGCCAGTCGACGACGCGGGTTTCCAGTTCGGTGGCGGCGGGCGATGTCTGCCACAGCATGCACTGGGCGGCGACGGAGGTGACGAGGTAGTCGGCGATCACCGAAACTGGTGCTGCATTGGCCGGGAAATAGGCGAAGAAGCGCGGATGCTGCCAATGGGTCAGGCCATCGGGAATGATGCGCTCGAAATCGGCGAAGATCGCCTCCATCGCCTCGCCGACCTCCGGCGCGGCATCGGCGATCTGCCGGATGATGGCGCCGGGCTTGGTCTGCGCCCGCACCGGCCGCTCACGCAGGCCGGCACGATAGTCGGCGCCCCAATCGGCCACCGTCCGCGACCATTGACGGAATTCTTCGCTGTCCATGTCTCACTCCCTGTCCGGTTGCCTTTCTCGGCGGTCGGATGCGCAATTGCAATGCCCCTCACGCGTGTCTGGGGATGAAATACTAAATATGTTAAATA
Organism: Shinella sp. M27; assembly: GCF_049199905.1. NCBI lineage: Bacteria > Pseudomonadati > Pseudomonadota > Alphaproteobacteria > Hyphomicrobiales > Rhizobiaceae > Shinella > Shinella sp. M27. The sequence continues at coordinate 467 of NZ_JBLZPK010000070.1, read as the reverse complement.
TCAAGCGGGTGCATCCATGGTTCATTATATGAACCGTCGCTTCAAATATAGACTTGCAATGCGTTTCGTTTCTTGTCAGATTAATTCGCATGTTAAGTAATCTGCCGTGCCGCCGGAGGGGCGGGATGGGCAGGTCGGGCTTGACGCCGGAAGGACCAATGGATGTCCTGGCAGGGCCTGTCATAACAACAAGGAGGAATGGTTGATGAGCCTGAGCGCCCGTCCGCCGAAGATTCTGGTGATCGGTACCGGCGACACCAAGAGCGAGGAATTGCTGTTCATGGCCGAGATCATCGGCACGGCCGGCGGTGTTGCCGTGATGGTCGATGTCAGCGTGCTCGGCGAGCCGCCCTATGCCCCCGCGCATTCCAAGCATGACATCGCGAGCGCCGCGGGCACGAGCATCCAGAATATCATCGACAGCGGCGACGAAAACACCGCCATGTCCCTGATGGCGAAGGGGGCGG
>NZ_JBLZPK010000007.1:211302-226388 GCF_049199905.1 Shinella sp. M27 | reverse complement strand
ACGAGGGGGGGTGGCGGCGACATGCGTCCGGAAAGGGCTCAGCCCTCCAGTTCCTCCCGCAGCATTTCCAGCTCCAGCCATTCCTCTTCCATCTTCGTCAGCGAGGCGCGCAGCTTTTCCATCTCGGCGGCGAGCTTGTTGAAGGTGGCGGGGTCCTTGGTGAAGAGGTTGGGATCGGCCATCTTCGCCTCGCGGGCGGCGATCTCCTTTTCCGCCTTCTCCATCTCCTTCGGCAGGTTTTCTAGCGCGAATTTCTGCTTGTAGGAGAGCTTGCCCTTGGCCTTGCTGTCGGAGGAGGCTGCGGCGGGTGCTGCTTCCGCCGCCTTCGCCTTCTCGGCCTTTTCCGCCTTGCGCTTCTCTTCGATCGCACCGCGGCGCTGCGCCATCATGTCGGTATAGCCGCCGGCATATTCGATCCAGCGACCATCAGGGTTTTCCGGATCGGCGGGGGCGATGGTCGAGGTGACGGTGCGGTCGAGGAAGTCGCGGTCGTGGCTGACGAGCAGGACCGTGCCGGCAAAGCCGGCGACGATCTCCTGCAACAGGTCCAGCGTCTCGATGTCGAGGTCGTTGGTCGGTTCGTCGAGGATCAAAAGGTTGGTCGGGCGCGACAGGATGCGCGCCAGCATCAACCGAGCGCGCTCGCCGCCCGAGAGGTTGCGGATCGGCGTGCGGGCCTGTTCCGGCTGGAAGAGGAATTCCTTCATATAGCCGGTGACGTGGCGCTGCTCGCCATTGACCAGCAGGTTTTCGCCGCGCCCATCGGTGAGGTAATGGGCGAGCGTATCATCGAGATTCAGGTCCTCGCGGCGCTGGTCGAGCGTGGCGATCTCCAGATTGGTGCCGAGCTTCACCGTACCGCTGTCGGGTTCCAGCTGGCCGGTCAGCATTTTCAGCAGCGTCGTCTTGCCGGCACCGTTCGGGCCGACGAGGCCGATGCAATCGCCCCGGTGCACGCGGATCGAGAAGGGCGCGACGATGGTGCGCTCGCCGTAGGCCTTGGTGATCTTTTCCGCCTCGATGACAAGCTTGCCGGATTCCTGCGCATCGGAGGCGCTGGCCTGCACACTGCCCTGCGGGCCCTTGTGGCCGCGATAACGCGAGCGCAGATCGTGCAGCGCGCCGAGACGGCGCATGTTACGCTTGCGGCGTGCCGTCACGCCGTAGCGCAGCCAGTGCTCCTCGCGCTCGATCGCTTTGCCGAGCTTGTGCTGCTCCAGCTCCTCGGCTTCCAGCACCTCATCGCGCCAGGCTTCGAAATGGCCGAAACCGCGGTTGAGCCGGCGCGACTGGCCGCGATCGAGCCAGACGGTGGCGTTCGAGACCTTTTCGAGGAAACGACGGTCGTGCGAGATGACGACGAGCGCCGAGCGGGTCGATTGCAGCTCGCCTTCCAGCCATTCGATGGTCGGAAGATCGAGATGGTTGGTCGGCTCGTCGAGCAGAAGAATGTCCGGCTCCGGCGCCATGACGCGGGCAAGTGCGGCGCGGCGCGCCTCGCCGCCCGACAGCGACTTCGGGTCTTCCGTGCCGTCGAGGCCGAGATGTTCGAGCAGATAGGTGACGCGGTACGGATCGTCGCTCGGGCCAAGCCCGGCTTCGGCATAGGCCGCGACCGTGTCGTAACCATCGAAATCCGGTGCCTGGTGCAGGTAGCGGATAGTCGCGGAGGGGTGGCGGAACACTTCGCCCGACTGCGCCTCGGCAAGGCCGGCGGCGATCTTCATCAGCGTCGACTTGCCCGAGCCGTTGCGGCCGACAAGCGAGATTCGGTCGCCGGGCTCCACTTGCAGGCTCGCGCCGGCAAGCAGCGGCGTGCCGCCGAAACTCAGGAAGATATCGTCGAGTTTGAGGATGGGCGGTGCCAAGGGTCAGGCTCCTGAAAGGTCATAGGGCCGGGCGATGAGGATCGCGCGGCCGGAGGCAAGCGAAAGGCGGATCGGGCCTTCGGCGACATTGGAAATGGTGCGCGAGGAGCCGAAGGGCAACGAAAAATCATTGAGCGGATAGCGCACATTGCCGATGAAGAGGCCCGACAGCGGCGAAAGGCCGAGGATCGAAAACAGGCAACCCTTGGGCAGGTTGATGTCGAGGCTGCCCGGCAACAGTGGCCACGCCTCCTCCTCGCCGGAGGTGAGCTTGATCGCATAGCCGTCTTCGGCCAGCGACACCGCATGAAGCAGGTGCATCAGCGCATGGTCGCTGCGCTCGCCACCAAGCGCGCCGACCAGCACGATATCCTTCGCGCCGCGTTCGGTCGCGACGGACACGGCGATCGCCCCGTCGGTCTCGTTCTTGGCGACGGGATAGGGCTGGCGGTCGACACCGGGCCAGGCGGCGATGAGATCGTCCGGCGTCGAATCGAAATCGCCGACCCAGATTTCCGGCGTCACACCGAGCGCTGCGGCATGCCGCATGCCACCATCGGCCGCCACGAAGCGCGCACCGACAATATCGGCCCGCACCCGCGGCGTCACCGCAAGCGCGCCGCCGAGAAGGACGACGAAGGTCTGGTCTATCGGGGCCGGTATGGTCATGGCTGATGCCCTTAGCGCATGTTCCGGCGAAAGGGAAAGAGTTTGGCGCCGCCGCATAGGCCCGAACGGCAAAAGACCCGGATGCAGGGGAACATCCGGGTCTCGGGGAGGTCAGGGACGGGTTCGCTTAGCGGCAGACCTTGATGCGCTTGATGATCACATTGCCGTAGTAGTCGTAGGACTTGATCTTCTTGATGAAGCAGTACGGCTGATAATCGTAGCTGTAGTAGCCGGCCTGAGAAGGCGCTGCGAAGGAGACGGCAGCGATAAGGGCAACGGTGGCGGAAACGATGATCTTGCGCATGGGGTCTCTCCTGATCGGTTAACGATGAGCCTCTCTCATCCGGTGATCTGAAGGTCTCATATCCCTACCCATGCCGCTGTTCCGGATGGAACAGGGCCGGCCGCCCCGCTTGCGCGCATCCACCCCTTGCGCCGCGGCGTTTCCGGGATTATGCCTTTTTCCGCTCTAACGGGGTGCCTGCAGGTTTGCGGGCTGAGAGGCCTCACCGCCAACCCGAAGAACCTGATCCGGTTTGTACCGGCGGAGGGATTAGACGGCACAATCCAGCGCCCTATTCCCGTTTTTGACGAAACAAGGAGGCGCTGATGCGCAAGACAGTTTTTTCCTCCATCGCGGCGTTCGCCGTTTCCCTCGCCCTGCCCGCCTTCGCACAGGAAAAGACGCTCACCGTCTATACCTATGAGAGCTTCGTTTCCGACTGGGGCCCCGGCCCGAAGGTCAAGGAAGCGTTCGAAAAGACCTGCGGCTGCACGGTCGAATGGGTCGGTGTCGCCGACGGCGTGGAGCTCCTGACCCGACTGAAGCTCGAAGGCGAGGGCACCAAGGCCGATGTCGTGCTCGGGCTCGACACCAGCCTCATCACCGAGGCGAAGGCGACCGGTCTTTTCGAGGCGCACGGCCTTTCGCCTGATAACCTGACGGTGCCCGGCGGTTTTTCCGACGACACCTTCCTGCCCTATGACTACGGCCACTTCGCCGTCGTCTATGACAGCGAGACGGTGAAAAACCCGCCGACGAGCCTGAAGGAACTGGTCGAGGGCGATCCGTCGCAAAAGATCGTCATCGAGGATCCACGCACTTCGACGCCGGGCCTCGGCCTGCTGCTCTGGGTGAAATCCGTCTATGGCGACAAGGCGGGCGAGGCCTGGGGCAAGCTGAAGGACCGCGTGCTGACCGTCACGCCCGGCTGGTCGGAAGCCTATGGCCTGTTCACCAAGGGCGAGGCGCCGATGGTGCTCTCCTACACGACCTCGCCGGCCTATCACGTGATCGCGGAAAAGACCGAGCGCTATAAGGCAGCCGCCTTCTCCGAGGGCCACTATGTGCAGATCGAGGTTGCCGGCCTGACGCGCACCTCGCACGACAAGGACCTTGCCCACCAGTTCCTGACCTTCATGACCAGCCCGGATTTCCAGTCGATCATTCCGGAAACCAACTGGATGATGCCGGCCGCCAAGACGAAGGATCCGCTGCCCGCCGCCTTCGACGCACTGGTCAAGCCGGAAAAGACCTTCCTGATGTCGTCGGACGAAGTCGCCGCCAATCGCAAGGCCTGGATCGACGAATGGCTGGCCGTAATGAGCGCCAAGTAAGGAGCGGCTGAACATGTTCGCCCGCGCGGAACGACGCACACTGCGTGTCGCCGGGGGCCTTGCCCTCGGCTTCGTGCTCGTCTTCGCGGGCGCGGCAACGGCGGTGCTGCTCGCCCATGCGGGCGGCAGCGGCGCCCCGCTCTTCGATGCCTATACCTGGCGGGTGGCGCAGTTCACGCTGATGCAGGCGACGCTCTCGACGCTCCTGTCGGTGGTGCTCGCCATTCCCGTTGCCCGGGCACTTGCCCGCCAGCGGACCTTTCCCGGTCGCGTCTGGATCCTCAGGCTCTCCGTCGTGCCGCTCGGCCTGCCGTCGCTGGTGGCGGCCCTCGGCATCATCGAAATCTGGGGGCGGCAGGGCGTCGTCAACGACCTGCTGCGGCTTGGTGGGCTGGAAAGCCCCGTCAGCGTCTATGGCCTTGCCGGCATCCTGATCGCCCATGTCTTCTTCAACCTGCCGCTCGCCGCGCGGTTCCTGCTGGCGGCACTCGACCGCATCCCGCCGGAATACTGGCTGACCTCGGCCAATCTCGGCATGGGCAGCGGCGCGACCTTCCGGCTCATCGAGTGGCCGGTCATAAGGCGCGTCCTGCCGGGCATTGCCGGCCTGATCTTCATGCTCTGCGCGGCAAGCTTCACCGTGGTGCTGACGCTCGGCGGCGGGCCGGCGGCAACCACCATAGAGGTGGCGATCTATCAGGCGCTGCGCTTCGATTTCGATCCGCAGCGCGCCGTGCTGCTATCCGGCTTGCAGATCGCCGTCACGGCGGCGCTGATCTGGCTGCTCTCGCTGTTCGGCCGCCCGCCGGAAGAGGGCATGACGGCGGGGCGCGATATCAGGCGCTTCGACGGCCGGCGCCGCCGCCTGTCCGATGGCCTCATCCTGCTCGCCTTCTCGCTTTTCACCGCAGCACCGCTTGCCGCGACGCTCGTCTCTGGCCTTGCGGCCGATTTCGGCCGGCTGGCGCTCGATCCTTTGCTGCACCGGGCGCTCGCCACCAGCCTTGCCATATCCTTCGCCTCCGGCTGCCTCAGCCTCGCCATCGCGCTGCCCATCGTGCTGGTGCCGCGCCTGGCCGAGACGAGCGGCGCGGGACTTGCAACGCGACTGATGGCACGGGCGCTGCCTGCGACGGGATCGCTGATCCTGCTGGTGCCGCCGGTCGTGGTGGCGACCGGCTGGTTCCTGATGCTGCGCACCTTCGGCGAGACCGGGCGTTTCGCGCCCGTCATCATCACCGTCATCAATGCGTTGATGGCGCTGCCCTTCGTCGTGCGCGTGCTGGAGCCGGCCTACAGTACGCACCTCACGCGCACCGCCCGACTTGCGCTCAGCCTTGGCGTCACCGGGATGCATCGCCTGCGATGGATCGACTGGCCGGCACTGAAAAAACCGTTCCTCACCGCCTTCGCCTTCGCCATGGCGCTGTCGCTGGGCGACTTGAGCGCCGTCGCGATTTTCGGTGCGGAAGGTTTTGCGACACTGCCCTGGCTGCTGTTCTCGCGCATGGCGAGCTACCGCACCGCGGATGCAGCAGGCATCGCCCTCATTCTCGGCGTGATATGTCTGCTGCTGACGCTGCCCTCCACAGCCGCCGAGCGCCCAACCGAAAGCCCGTCCGCCGATGCCTGATACCGCCATTCGCCTGACTGACGTCACCGTGCGTTTCGAGGAGAAGCGGCTCGCCTTCGACTGCGCCATTCCATCCGGTGCGGCCGTCGCAGTCGCGGGTCCCTCGGGTGCCGGCAAATCGACGCTGTTCAACGTCATCGCCGGTTTCCAGAAACCGGCCTCCGGCAGCGTCACGCTGCTCGGCGAGGATATGGCCGGGCGCGACCCGGCCGAGCGGCCGGTCTCCATCATCTTCCAGGACAACAATCTCTTCGCCCATCTCACCATCGCCGACAATGTGGCGCTCGGCATCCATCCGGGCCTCAAGCTCGATGTTGCCCAGCGCCAGAGCGTGTTTGCAGCCCTTTCGCGCGTCGGGCTCGGCGGCTATGAGCGACGGCTGCCCGGCTCGCTCTCCGGCGGCGAGCGGCAGCGCGTAGCACTTGCCCGCGCGCTGGTGCGCCGCCGGCCGATCCTGCTGCTCGACGAACCCTTCGCAGCGCTCGATCCCGCCATGCGCGCGGATATGGCGCGGCTGCTTTCGGAACTGCACGCCGAGACGAAAAGCACCATGCTGTTCATCACCCACCAGCCCGACGATATCCGCCGGCTTGCCGGAGAGGTGATGTTCCTGGAGGCGGGCGTCATCCTGCTGGACGAGCCGGCGCGCGACTTCCTGTCCCGCCGCGAGCCGCCGGCAGTTGCAAAATTCCTCGGCCACACCACCATTTAGCCGGAGGAGTTGTCTTTTGACGGGATGTCGCGCCACAATTTGGACGCCCACCTGTGTCACCGGAGCCACAAGGGAACCGTTTGTCGACCAGGGAGTTGCCGGCCGGGTGTGGTGCGTCTATCTCATCCCTATGAGGACGCGAATTTTTGCACCTGCGCTGCACCTTAGGGCTGCAAGGCGGGCGTGAACCCATCAGGGGACGTGGGCAAAAGAGATGGCGAAGGTAACGCAGGAAGCTGCAACGGTATCCGGGCGCGGGGTTTTGAGACCCATCGCGGCGCTGATGCTCGCCGGCACGCTGCTGGCCGGCTGCCAGTCGATCATCGAGCAGACCTACGAGCCGACGATCTCACCTTCCTCCAATCCGCAGATCGTCGACGAGGTGCAGAAGAACGATCCGCGCGCCCAGATGGGGGCGCGTGAGCATCCCCGCATCGTCGCGAGCTATGGCGGCGAATACAAGGATGCCAAGACGGAGAAACTCGTCGCGCGCATCACCGGCGCGCTGACGATCGTTTCGGAAAATCCCAACCAGTCCTATCGAATCACCATCCTGAATTCGCCCGCCATCAACGCCTTCGCGCTGCCGGGCGGCTATCTCTATGTGACGCGCGGCCTGCTGGCGCTTGCCAACGACGCCTCGGAAGTCGCCGCCGTGCTGTCGCACGAAATGGCGCACGTGACGGCCAATCACGGCATCGAGCGGCAGAAGAAGGAAGAGGCCGAAGTCATCGCCAGCCGCGTGGTGGCAGAAGTGCTCTCCAGCAACATTGCAGGCAAGCAGGCGCTGGCGCGCGGCAAGCTCAGGCTCGCGGCCTTCTCGCGCAACCAGGAACTCCAGGCCGACGTGATCGGCGTGCGCATGCTGGGCGAAGCGGGGTACGACCCCTATGCCGCCGCGCGCTTCCTCGATTCCATGGCGGCCTATGCCCGCTTCACGGCGGTCGATCCCGACAACGACCAGAGCCTCGACTTCCTGTCGAGCCACCCCAACGCGCCGCAGCGCGTGGAGCTGGCGCGCCTGCATGCCCGCGCCTTCGGGGCGGAAGGCACGATCGGCGATCGCGGCCGCGACTATTATCTCGCCGGCATCGACGGCCTGCTCTACGGCGATGCGCCGGAGGAAGGCTATGTGCGCGGTCAGACCTTCATGCATGGCAAGCTCGGCATCCGCTTCGACGTGCCCAACGGCTTCCAGATCGACAACAAGGCCGACGCGGTTCTGGCGACCGGCCCGGGCGATGTCGCCATCCGCTTCGACGGCGTAGCCGACAGCCGTGGACAGGACCTCGTCAACTACATTTCGAGCGGCTGGGTAACCGGCCTGAAGCCGGAGACGATCCGTCCTATTTCGCTGAACGGTCTTGAGGCCGCGACCGCCAAGGCGGCCGCCGACCGCTGGGAATTCGACGTCACGGTCGTGCGCATCGACAAGCAGATCTACCGCTTCCTGACGGCCGTGCCGGCGGGTTCGAAGGCGCTGGAGCCGACGGCGGCAATTCTCAAGAGCTCGTTCCGCAAGTTGACACCGGCCGAGGTCGCCTCGCTGAAGCCGTTGCGCGTCCGCGTCGTGACGGCACGCCCCGGCGATACGGTCGCCACGCTCGCCGGCCGCATGATGGGCACCACGCGCAAGCTCGATCTCTTCCGCCTCATCAACGCGATGACGGCGACGAGCACGGTGCGGCCGGGCGAAAAATTCAAGATCATCAGCGAGTGAAGGGAATGCCCTTCGGGGCGTTCCGCGCCGCGCGAATCCTCGGGTCAAGCCCGAGGATTCTTTCCACCGGCAAAACGCCTCAGGCGTAGGCGAAATCCGTCGTCTTGCTGACAAGCACGGCCTTCAGCTTTTCCAGCGCCCGGTTCTCGATCTGGCGCACGCGCTCCTTGGAAATTCCAAGCACCGTTCCCAGCTCCTCCAGCGTAGCCCCATTTTCAGCGAGCCGACGGGCGCGAATAATCTTCATTTCGCGCTCATTGAGCTGGCCAAGGGCTGCATGTAGCCAATGATGGCGGCGTTCGCCGTCGATGCTGTCCTGCGCCTGCTCGTCGGGAAGCGGGGCGTCGCTGGTCAGGAAGTCTATCCGGCTCGACCCCTCACCTTCGCCAGTGGAGATCGGGGCCTGGAGGGAAATGTCGGAGGATGAGAGACGGGCATCCATAGTGCGCACGTCGGCGGTGCTGACGCCGATCGCCGCGGCGATCTCCTGGTGCATCGCCTCGCTGGTAAGGTAGCTGTCGCCGCGAGCAAGGCGGGCACGCAGACGTCTCAAATTGAAGAAGAGGGCCTTTTGCGCCGAGCTGGTGCCACCGCGAACGATCGACCAGTTGCGCAGCACGTAATCCTGAATGGAGGCGCGGATCCACCAGCTGGCATAGGTGGAGAAGCGCACCTGCCGCTCCGGCTCGAAGCGGGCGGCAGCTTCCAAGAGGCCGATATAGCCTTCCTGCACGAGATCGCCGATGGGAAGGCCGAAGTTGCGGAACTTGCCGGCCATCGAAACGACAAGGCGCATATGGGCCATGGCGATGCGGTTGCGGGCTTCCTGGTCCTTGTTGTCTTTCCAGGCTTGGGCCAGGGCCTGCTCCTCGTCGCGCTCCAGATAGGGAGCGGACATGGCAAGCTTGATCATGCGGCGGTCTGCGGTCGTCGTAGCCATGGCATCTCTCCACGTAAGCCGAACCGGCTCAGGGAGGCGCGCGCCCGCCCTGTCGCCCTTGAGAGAAGACGTTTCAGCAAAGGCGGCGAATGGCCGAAAGCGGTTTTCGGACAAAATTCGTGGTGACGCCACGGCGCCGGCCCCTTTTGCAAGCGGTCGTTCTCGGCACCAGAACGGCGAAGACGCAAAAAAGTTCCAATAAAAAACCCGGCTGTCGCCAGCCGGGCTTTAAAAGTTCAGACAGTGCCCTAAATCAGGCCGCTTCGTCCTGGCTATCGTCTTCTTCGATGGCCTTGCCGCGCTTCGGACCCTTTGCAAGGTTCGTCTCGACGAGGCGGACAGCTTCGGTCTCCGACATCTTGTTCACGGCGGCGATTTCACGGGCCATGCGGTCGAGGGCGGCTTCATAAAGCTGACGCTCGGAATAGGACTGTTCCGGCTGGTTTTCGGCGCGGTAAAGGTCGCGGACCACTTCGGCGATCGAGATCAGGTCGCCGGAATTGATCTTGGCATCATATTCCTGCGCGCGGCGCGACCACATGGTGCGCTTCACACGGGCCTTGCCCTGGACAACCTTCAGCGCACGCTCAACGAAATCGGTCTCCGACAGTTTGCGCATGCCGATGGAAACGGCCTTGGCAACCGGCACCTTGAGGCGCATCTTGTCCTTTTCGAAATCGATGACAAAAAGCTCGAGCTTCATGCCGGCGACTTCCTGCTCTTCGATGGCGATGATCTGGCCAACGCCGTGAGCGGGATAGACGATCGACTCGCCGGTCTTGAAGCCATGGCGCGTGGAGGATTTCTTCTGCTGGGTCGTCATTCTGTTCAAATACTCCCTGTTACGCTCCCGGCGGAGGCCGGGTGGGTCTGGGGACCCGGGAAAAACGGGGGGCACCGTTGCGGTGTCACCACTCTGGTCCACCCTCCATGCGCAAAAAAGTCCCCGGCGACGCGTTCACATTTGAGCAACCGGAGTTGCCTATGGGAGGTGAGCGTCGTTGAGGGATCGTTTGCTTTCGTGGTGGTGTTCGGGCACGCGAAATGCCGCGAATTGGATCAGTATCAGGACCCTACCACAAAAAAGTGCCGAAATCAATAATTTGCTTCGCATGGGTCATCAAGCCTGTCCCATCGCCTTTTGGCGCGGGCAGGCTTTTTTCCCCAGATCGCTTGTCGCCGGTGGCGACGCTCAGTCGCCCTGGCCCGGATTCGGCGAGAAGAACTGCTCGTACTTGTTCTCGACGCCGTCCATTTCCTTGGCCTCGGGCATGGCATCCCGCTTGACGGTGATATTGGGCCAGATCGCGGCGAATTCCGTGTTCACCTTCAGCCACTTGTCGAGGCCCGGCTCGGTATCCGGCTTGATCGCCTCGGCGGGACATTCCGGCTCGCAGACGCCGCAATCGATGCATTCGTCGGGATGGATCACGAGGAAGTTCTCACCCTCGTAGAAACAGTCGACGGGGCACACTTCCACGCAGTCCATGTACTTGCAGCGGATGCAGTTGTCGGTCACGACATACGTCATGAGGAACTCCAGAAACGTCACGAAGCGGGCGGTGGCTCACCGGTGAAAAGGCCGGCTGGCCGGGGCGAAACGCCTCACCCGCGCAAGGCTGTCGATGGTGGAGGTAAAGGCTTTGCCGACGCTTTGCAAGCGCAATACATGCGCCTTTATGCCCCCGGGAGGTATAGAATTCTAATCCTCGTCGTTGCCGGGGCCGCCATGCAGCCGGTCGGTCTCGCGGCGCTCGCGTTTCGTCGGTCGACCGCTGCCGCGCTCGCGCGTCGCCTGCGCAAAAAGAGTGCGTTCCTCGCGCGGCGGCCGGGGTGGCGTTATGTCGTGATAGAGCAGGCGGGCTTCCTCGTAGGGACCGCGGCGCTCGCCCGGCAACAGCACCTTCACCACCATGTCGTGGCGGTCGAGCGAGAGCACGATCACGTCGCCCGGCCGCACCATATGCGAGGGCTGGCGGATGGCGAGATCGTTGACCCTGATATCGCCCGCTTCGACGGATTTCGCGGCAAGCGAACGGGATTTGCGCAGGCGCGCGAAGAACAGCCACTTGTCGATGCGCTGGCGCGCGGCGGGCTGTTCTTCGTGTCGCGTCATGCCTTACTTCTTCAGCTGCTCCTTGAGCGCTGCGAGCTTTGCGAAGGGCGAATCCGGATCGATCGGCTTCTCCTTGCGGGGTGGCCGGGCCTCGAATTTCGCTTGCTGGGGCTTTGCCGAACGCTCGTTGCGATCGCCGCGGTCCGGGCGGTTGCCGCCCTGCGGCTTTCCGTCGCGGCCACCCTTGCCCTGATCCGGACGGCCACCACGGCCGCCGTCACGGCGTTCGCCGCGCTCGCCCCGTTCACCGGCCTGCTGGCCACGGTTGCGGTCGCCGCCGCGGCGGTCGCCCCGGTCCAGACGGTCGCCCTGGCGTTCGCCGTTGCGATCACCCTGACGCTCGCCGCCATGGCGATGGCCGCCCTGGCGCTGGTTGTCGTGGCGCGAGCCGGGACGCCAGAGCAGGACGGGCTTGGCTTCGACCGCTTCGCCTTCGGCGGCGGCTTCCACCGCTGCCGGAGCTTCAGCAGCGAGTGCTTCAACAGCTGTCGCCGGGGCTTCGCTGTCGTCCGACGCATCGGAATCGTGCTCGTCGGAGGTTTCCGTTGCCGCTTCCGCCGGGGTTTCGGCTGCTGCTGCGGCCGGAGCCTGCGCGGCGAGGAAGGCGGCGGCTTCTTCCGGCTTCACGCTATCGGCGCGGTAGCCGAGACCCTTGAGGATCTCTTCCATGTCGTCGGGCGTGGCGCCGAGGATGGAGAGCATGGCGGTCGTCGCGGTGAAGCGGCGGCCGTCATAGGCGCCGTCCGGACGCGGTGTGCCGGGCTTCCACTGGAGAAGCGGACGAATGAGGTCTGCGAGGCGCTCGAGGATATCGATGCGCACGGCGCGCTTGCCGAGGAACCGGAAGCCGGCGAGCTTGTAGAAGGCGCGCTCGAAGCTCGGATCCGTGACGACGGAGGTGCGGCCGGCGGCGAGCACCGGGATCAGGTCGCCATAACCCGGCTTGTCGAGGCCGTCATTCTTCAGCGCCCAGAGAAGCGTGATGAGTTCGGCCGGGGCGGGCTTCAAAAGCGCCGGCATGAAGATGTGGTAGGCACCGAAGCGGATGCCGTGCTTGCGCATGGAGGCACGGGCATCTTGGTCGAGTGTCTTGACGTCATCGGCGACATCGCGGCGGAACAATACGCCGAGATTTTCGACGAGCTGGAAAGCGAGGCCCTTGGCGAGCCCCTGCAGGTCTTCCGCGCGCGAGAGATCGTCGAGCGGCTTCAGCACGGTCGCGATGTGATGGTTTACGAAACGCTCGATGCGGGCAGCGACGTGGTCGCGCGCATTGCCCGTCAGCTGCTCGTCGGAGAGCAGGATGACGCGCGGGCGCATGATGTGATCGGAAGCGGCGAGGCGGGCGACGGGATCGCCGAGCCAGCGCACCGTGCCATCGGAACCGAGCGCGAGGTCGGAATTGCCGGCGGCATGCAGGCGCGCAGCCCGGGCTTCGAACTCCAGCGCGAGCGCCTTCTGCGCGGCAGCCTGCACGGCCTTCGCGTCGGGACCTTCCGTTCCGGAGACGAGCGTGAACCGGAAACCGGCCAACTGCCCGACATGATGTCCTTCCACGAAGACATCGCCATTCACACTGATTTCAGCTTCCAACATTGCATTCTCTCTCAGGCGCTTCATGAGCACAGATGTCCTGCGATCAACAAAGCGTTTCGTCAACCGTTCATGTAACGCATCGGACAATCGGTCTTCGATTTCCCGCGTCTTTTCCTGCCAGTGTGTCGGATCGGCAAGCCAACCGGGCCGATTCGACACATAGGTCCAGGTCCTTATCTGCGCGATTCGCGCCGAAAGCGTGTCGATTTCGCCATCGGTGCGATCCGCGCGGCGGACCTGATCTCCCATAAAATCCTCGTTAACCGTGCCACGCTTTACGAGATCCGCATAGAGCGTCGAGATGAGATCGGCGTGCTGGGCGGGCGTGATGCGGCGGTAATCGGGAAGCGCGCAGGCCTCCCAGAGTTTTTGCACGCGTTCCGGCGTCGTCGCAAGATCACGAACGTCGGGATAACGCGAAAGGTGCTCGAGCGCCTGCTGGTCCACGGCCGGCAGAGCCCGCGTCAGTCCGGCGATCGGCGGGGCGGCCTCAAGCGACAGACGCAGCGATTGCAGCGAGGAATAGTCGAAGCGCGTCGTGCGCCATTGCAGCACCTTTACCGGATCGAACTGGTGGGTCTCGATGCGCTTGACCAGCTCGTCGTCGAAGGGATCGACGCGGCCCGTCACGCCGAAGGTGCCATCGCGCAGGTGCCGGCCGGCACGGCCGGCGATCTGGGCAAGCTCGGCAGGGTTCAGGTTGCGGAACTGGTAGCCGTCGAATTTTCTGTCCTGCGCGAAGGCGACATGGTCGACGTCGAGATTGAGGCCCATGCCGATCGCGTCGGTGGCAACGAGATATTCAACATCGCCTTCCTGATAGAGCGCGACCTGTGCGTTGCGGGTGCGTGGACTGAGTGCACCCAGCACCACCGCGGCTCCGCCGCGCTGGCGGCGGATAAGTTCGGCGATCGCATAGACCTCGTCGGCGGAAAACGCGACGATGGCGGTGCGCTGCGGCAGGCGGGTGATCTTCTTCGAGCCGGCATAGAACAGCTGGGAGAGGCGCGGGCGCTCGATGACATGGATGCCGGGCAGCATCTGCTCGAGGATCGGCTTCATGGTGCCGGCACCGAGCAGCAGCGTCTCGTCGCGGCCTCTCAGATGCAGCACCCGGTCGGTGAAGATGTGGCCGCGTTCGAGATCGCCGGCGAGCTGCACCTCGTCGATGGCGACGAAGGAGGCGCGCGTCTCGCGCGGCATCGCCTCCACCGTGCAAACCGAGAAGCGCGCCATATGCGGCGTGATCTTCTCCTCACCGGTGATGAGCGCCACATTGTGCTGCCCGACCTTGTCGACAAGCCGCGTATAGACCTCGCGCGCGAGGAGGCGCAGAGGCAGGCCGATAATGCCCGTCTCATGTGCCACCATGCGCTCGATTGCGTAGTGGGTCTTGCCCGTATTGGTCGGGCCGAGCACCGCGGTGACCCCGCGGCCGCTCAAGATCATGGGTGCTTGCGACAAGTCACGCCCCGGCTGTTTCAACGCTTACCGAACACGTCCGGCAGGCAACAGATGCCCATCGAGGCGGGGAATGGCAAGGGGGGAGGTGAAAGTCGATGCTTTTCCCGGCCCCTTACCGATGACGCCTTATTGCAGAACCACGACGACCTCAACCTCGAAAAGCATGGGGTCGATGGCCAATTTAGGCACGGGAACGAGCGTTTGCGCGGGCAGTCTATCGCCGAACATCTGCTTGACGTTGCGGGTCAGCACATCGAGCTTGGACATGTCGTGATCGACCACGAAGACCGTGAGTTTCGAGACCTGATCGGGCCTTGCGCCGAGGGCGCCGAGCGCCGCCCCCACTGCGGCGCAGCAGCGCCTGGCTGATCCCGGCGAGCGTCGCTATCCGACGATCGAAGGTTCCCGTCTGCTCTTGGACGACGATTGGGACAGCACGTTCCGGAAAGGCCTCAATTTCCTGCTCGACGGCCTCATGCCGAAGCCATGAACCCCGTCAAACCGGATGATCGTGCAGATCCGCACCATCCCAGCTACCGCCAGTCTCGTACAGCGGAAACACCTCTTCCGTCAGATAAGGCCCGCCGCCGACCGATTCCTTCGAGGACATCAGCACGAAGCGGTTCACCGTAAAGGGACTGGTGTAGAAATTGCCGCGGCCGGTGAGGTAGTGCGCAACGTCCTCGGGGCGGACGTTGCGCAGGCGCGCCAGCGTCACGTGGGGGGTGAATTTTCGCGGATCGGCCGGCAG
>NZ_JBLZPK010000007.1:156007-211091 GCF_049199905.1 Shinella sp. M27 | reverse complement strand
ATGAAACGCAAGGTGATGTGGAAATTCTCGACGTCGATCCAGCGGGCTCCGGGAAGGCCGCCTCTCAGAAGCGAGAGGCTCATCGCCGCGGTGCGCGGCACTTCGAGGGCAACGAAAAGTCTCGGCATGGCGACTTCTCCTGACTGGAAAGTAGTGTCAGCGAATCATGCGGCGCCTTTTTAGGCAACCCTTATTTCGCACCCGCAAAAACTATTCCCCGGCCGTGACCGCCTTGAGAAAGGCCTCCGCCGTCGGCAGGATCTTCGCGACCATCACATCGACACCGGCCGGATTGGGATGCATGCCGTCGTCGATCTGCAGGTCGGCCTGGGCGGCGACGCCATCCAGAAAGAACGGATAGAGCGCAACACCGTGCTTTTCGGCCATGCGCTGGTAGATGCCGTTGAAGCGCTTCTCGTAGTCCGCGCCCATATTGGGCGGCGCGAGCATGCCGGCGAGCAGAACGGCGATGCCGCGCTCCTTCAGCCGCGTCAGCATGGCGTCGAGGTTCTTTTCCGTCTCCTCGGGCGCGATGCCGCGCAGCGCATCATTGGCGCCGAGTTCGAGGATCACGCCCTTCGTACCATCAGGCACCGACCAGTCGAGCCGGGCAAGACCGCTGGAACTGGTATCGCCGGACACGCCGGCATTGGCGATCTCGACGTCGTAACCCTTGGCCTTCAGCGCGGCCTCCAGCTTCACCGGAAAGGCATCGGATGCGGGCAGCTGGTAGCCGGCCATCAGGCTGTCGCCAAAGCCGACGAGCTTGATCGGCTCCGCAAAGGCCGAACCTGCGGATAACAAAGCTGTGATTGCAAGTGAGATGAAAAAGCCGAGCGCCGCTTTAAACGACATGATGCTGATCCTAGATTGCCGGTATTCCAGTTTATCCCTCCCATATAGGGCAGAATTCCTTGGCCAAAACCATCATCGACCTGAAAAAAGCCGATCTCACTCTCGGACAGGCCGCCGCCTCTGTCCATGTGCTGAAAGGGATCGACCTTGTCATCGATGCGGGTGAATCGGTCGGCATCGTCGGCCCCTCGGGCTCCGGCAAGTCAACGCTTCTGATGGTACTGGCCGGGCTGGAGCGGCTGGACAGCGGCGAAATCCACATCGACGGTGCGGGCCTGCATGGCATGAACGAGGATCAGGTGGCGGATTTCCGCGGCCGCAACATCGGCATCGTCTTCCAGTCCTTCCATCTCATTCCCAACATGACGGCGCTGGAAAACGTCGCGGTGCCCTTGGAGCTTGCCAATGTGCGCGACGCCTTCGAGATCGCCCGGCGCGAGCTGACGGCCGTCGGCCTCGGCGAGCGCCTGTCGCATTACCCCGGCCAGCTCTCGGGCGGCGAGCAGCAGCGCGTGGCGATCGCCCGTGCGCTCGCGCCGGCGCCGAAACTGCTGATCGCCGACGAGCCGACCGGCAATCTCGACACCGAGACCGGCCGGCAGATCGCCGACCTGCTCTTTTCCAAGCAGGCCGAGCGCGGCACGACGCTGGTGCTGGTGACACATGATCCCTCGCTTGCCGCCCGCTGCGGCCGGCAGGTCGCCATGCGCTCCGGTGAGATCGTTTCGGGCGCTGCGCCGCTGCGCGCCGTCGCCACGGCGGTGCCGGCATGAGGATCGGTGGGATCCTGCGGCAGTTTCCGCTGGCCTTTCGCCTGGCGCTGCGCGAGATGCGCGGCGGGCTGAAGGGCTTTTACATTTTCCTCGCCTGCATAGCGCTCGGCACGGCGGCGATCGCCGGGGTCAATTCGGTTTCGAGCGCCATCACCCAGGCCATCGCTTCGCAGGGGCAGTCGCTGCTGGCGGGCGATGTGCGGTTCGAGTTCAACAACCGTTTCGCGACGCCGGAGGAGCTGAAACATTTCCAGTCGCTGGGCGATGTTTCCCTGTCCTCCGGCCTGCGCTCCATGGCGCGCCTGCCCGACGGGTCGGACCAGACGCTGGTCGAGGCCAAGGGCGTCGATGGCGCCTATCCGCTTTACGGCACGCTGGAGACCGTGCCGCAGCGGCCGAGCGCCGAGCTCTTCGCCAAGCAGGGTGACGCCTATGGCGCGGTCGTAGCACCCCTGCTGCTCGACCGGCTCGGCGTCGCTATCGGTGATGAGGTGCTGCTCGGCACGGCGAAGCTCAAGATCACCGCGACGCTGGTGCGCGAACCTGATTCCGTTTCGGAAGGGTTTGGCTTTGCACCGCGCCTCATGCTCTCGGAAGACGCGCTGACGGCGAGCGGCCTCGTGCAGACCGGCAGCCTCGTCGAAAACGCCTATCGCGTGCGGCTTGCCGACCAGGGCCTCTCGCTCTCCAAGGTCCGCACCGATGCCAACAAGGCGTTTCCGAAAGCCGGCTGGTCGATCCGAACGTCGAACAGCGCCGCGCCCTCGCTGACGGCCAACATTACCCGCTTCTCGCAGTTCCTGACGCTGGTCGGCCTCACCGCGCTGATCGTCGGCGGCGTCGGCGTGGCGAATGCCGTGCGGGCCTATCTCGATTCCAAACGTTCTGTCATCGCCACCTTCAAGTGCCTGGGTGCACCGGCCTCGCTGGTGGCGCTGATCTATCTCACGCAGATCGCGCTGATCGCCGCCGTCGGCATCGCCGTCGGCCTCGTTGCCGGCGCGCTGATGCCGATGGTCGCGATGCGCTTCCTCGACGGCGTGCTGCCGGTGCCGGCGGAAACCACGCTCTATCCCTCAGCCTTGCTGCTCGCGGCTGTCTTCGGCCTGCTGACGGCGCTGGCGTTTGCCATCCTGCCGCTCGGCCATGCCCGCGAAGTGCCGGCGACGGCGCTGTTCCGCGAGCAGGGTTTCCAGAAAAGCCGGCTGCCGAGCTGGCCCTATCTTTTGGGCGCGGTACTGTTTCTCGCAGCGCTTGCCGGCCTTGCCATCATCACGGCCTATGATCGCTACATCGCCATGGTCTTCCTCGGCGCGATCGCCATCGCCTTCGTCGTGCTGCGCGTCGTCGCCATGCTGATCACGATGCTGGCGCGGCGTAGCCCGCGCGTCAATTCGCCGTCGCTGCGCCTAGCCATCGGCAATATCCATCGGCCCGGCGCGCTCACCGCCTCCGTCGTGCTGTCGCTCGGCCTCGGCCTTGCGCTGCTCGTCACGCTGACGCTGATCGATGGGAACCTGCGCCGCGAACTCACCGGCAACCTGCCGGAGCGGGCGCCGAATTTCTTCTTCGTCGATATCCAGGGCAGCGAGCTCGACGGGTTCCGCGACGTGCTGAAGAGCAACATGCCCGACGGCAAGATCATCGAGGTGCCGATGCTGCGCGGCCGCGTGATGGAACTGAACGGCGTCGATGTCGCCAAGATCAAGGTTCCCCAGGGCGGCCAATGGGTGCTGCGCGGCGACCGCGGCATCACCTATGCCAAGCGCGTGCCGGAAAACTCGACGCTCGCCGAGGGCGAATGGTGGCCGGAGGATTACACCGGCGAACCGCTCGTCTCTTTCGCCGCCGAAGAGGGCAAGGAACTCGGCCTGAAGATCGGCGACACCGTGACCGTCAACGTGCTCGGCCGCAACATCACGGCGCGCATCGCCAATTTCCGCACCGTCGAGTGGGAATCGCTGTCGATCAACTTCGTCATGGTCTTCTCGCCCAACACATTCGCCGGCGCGCCGCATGCCTGGCTGGCGACGATGATCGACCCCAAGGCCAGCGCCGAGCAGGAGGCCGCAACGCTGAAAGCCGTCACCAACGCCTTTCCGACGATCACCACGGTGCGCGTCAAGGATGCGCTCGATGTGGTCAACGAACTGGTCGGGCAGCTTGCGACCGCCATCCGCGCGGCGGCGGCGGTGGCGCTCATCGCCTCCGTGCTTGTGCTGGCCGGTGCGCTTGCGGCCGGCAACCGGGCGCGCGTGCACGATGCCGTCGTCCTGAAGACGCTGGGCGCGACGCGGGCGACGCTCATCCGCGCCTTCAGCTACGAATATCTGATGCTCGGGCTGGCCACCGCCATCTTCGCGCTTCTGGCCGGCGGTGTGGCGGCGTGGTTCGTGGTGAGCACGATCATGAAGCTGCCGTCGAGCTTCCTGCCCGATGTCGCCGTGATGACGGTGGTGACGGCCCTCGTCATGACCGTCGGGATCGGCCTTGCCGGCACCTGGCGCATTCTGGGACAGAAGGCAGCACCGGTGCTGCGCGAGCTGTAGAATCATAGGCCTGCGGCCTCCCGTCAGGGTCGCGGGTCTTGTGCGAGACACAATTCATGCGCATATTTACGTCAGGCAAGCTGGAGCCCACAGCGGTTGCCTGGATCCCGACGATGTTCCGGCAACGGAGCGAATAAGCGGGTGCCCGACACCGTACACATTTGGGGCTTTGACCAAGAGGAAAACATGGCTGATCTCCGCAACTACCAGACCCGAACGGCAACGGCCGGCGCCCAGGCCGGCGCCGTCATTGACCAGGGCCTGCGCAGCTACATGCTGCGGGTCTACAATCTCATGGCCTTCGGTCTCGCGATCACCGGTCTCGTGGCGTATTTCGCCTCGCAGGCTGCGATCGCCGATGGCCAGCTGACCGCGTTCGGCCAGGCGATCTACCTCAGCCCGCTGAAGTGGGTTGTCATGCTCGCCCCGCTGGCGCTGGTCTTCTTCCTGAGCTTCCGCATCCACACGATGAGCGTTTCCGCCGCGCAGGCGACCTTCTGGGTCTATGCCGGCCTGATGGGCCTGTCGCTGTCGTCGATCTTCCTGATCTACACGGGCGCCAGCATCGCGCAGACCTTCTTCGTCTCGGCCGCCGCCTTCGGCGCCCTGTCGCTGTTCGGCTACACGACGAAGCGGGACCTGTCCGCGATGGGCTCGTTCCTGGTGATGGGTCTGTTCGGCCTGATCATCGCCTCGCTCGTCAACCTGTTCCTGCAGTCGTCGGCGCTCGACTTCGCGATCTCCGCGATCGGCGTGCTGGTCTTCGCCGGCCTGACGGCCTGGGATACGCAGAAGATCAAGGAAATGTATTTCGAAGCAGACGACGCCACAGTGGCCGGCCGCAAGGCCATCATGGGTGCGCTGACGCTCTACCTCGACTTCATCAACCTCTTCCTCTTCCTGCTGCGTTTCCTCGGAAACCGCGACTAAGTAGAGAAGCCGAAGGGCTGAATGCGAAACCCCGCCTGAAAAGGCGGGGTTTTTGTTTGGGATAAAGAAATGACGACGCTCCGGCACGACGCCCGTGAGCTGGGTTACGTCTCGATGAGACGCAGGACCTTGTCGAAGACCTTCAGCACCTGCTTCAACTCATGGCCGCGCTTGAGGATCGTGCCGTGCTGGTTGACGACGCTGTAGGCGCCCTGTTTGGCGGCGAGCTTCGGATCCTTCTCAATGCGGTAGAGCGGCATTTCGCCGGAGCGTTTAAAGACGGAGAAGACGGCCTTGTCGCGCATATGGTCGATGGCGTAGTCGCGCCATTCACCCTCGCCGACCATGCGACCATAGACCCAGAGGATCGCATCGAGCTCGCGTCGATGGAAGGTTACGGGCAGCGGGTCCTTGCTGCTCCGGTATTCCCTGAGGTCGACCACGACATCGGACGCCTGCAAATCCGGCTGATCAGTCATCGAATCTCCGCACCTTTTCTGTGACGGCACGGTGACAGTGTGCCTGACCGGAGATGAAATGCAAGGCTGAGGGACAAGGCAAGGTGCCGGCTTTGCGATTTCGCAAAAATCCGTCCTGCCGCATTTCAGACAAACAGACGCCCAAATTTAAAGAGAGAGTTCGCCCGTCGCAGCCTGTCCCGGCCATCCGCTTCCCGCGGAAACCGGCCGATCCGGCGAGCGTCTGTCGAGGTTGCCCTGTATTCCGTTGCCGGCAGCTTCGTCCCGGTCCGGTCCGTCTCCTTCGAACCCTCAAGCCCCAGCCCCTCGAAGAAGCCGGACCGGATCTCCCCCAAAAAGGGGAGGTTATCGGGTCGCCTTTTCCCCGGTCAGCACCGTCGCGCCCAGAATGGCACCCGGCGTATCCGCCGTCTTCATACGCTGCAACAGGATGGCACAGCCACCGGCTTTCTTTTTCTTCTTCAGCATATCGGCGGGAAGTACGAGGTTCGTCTCCTTGCCTTCCCACATGCCGATCGTCTCCATGTCGGTGACGGCATGCCAGTAGTTGATCGTCTTGCCGCGGTTTTCACCGGTGTCGATGTTGATCGTGCGCTCACGCTCGAAATAGGCGATCAGGATATTGGCCTTGCCCTCGCCCGCACCAACCCGGATGCGCAGCTCGTCGTTCTTCACCTCGACATCGACGGGCACGTCGAGGCCCTTGCCCTCGGCGGGCATCGTTTCCATGCGGTTGCGGATGCCGGAAATGTCGGCGCCGTTGATGTGTTCGCGGCCGTTCAGCACGGCCTGAGGCGTATAGACGCCGTTGCGGCCGAACATGCGGGCATAGGCATATTGCCGGTCGGTATTGTCCTTGGAGGCGAGCGTGTCCGCCCAGCCGAGATAGTTCCAGTAATCGACATGGTAGGAGAGCGCCACGACCTTGCCCTCGCGAGCAAGCTGCTCCAGCGCCTTGTCGGCCGGCGGGCAGGACGAACAGCCCTGGCTGGTGAAAAGCTCGACGACGCCCTTGGGCTTGAGGCCTTCCTCGGCGGCAGCGGTGCTGGCCCCGAGCATCAGCAGGATCGCCAGACATTCCGGTCTATACAGTCTCGGCATGATCATTTCCAATGAAGCGCCGGCAAAGGCCGGCCTTTTGAAGCCTCATACGCCCTTGCCGCTTCAACAGGAAGTCACGATGGAGTGAGATTTTTGCCTTCTAAAACGGAAAATGCCGGAGCCAAAGGCCCCGGCATTTCAGATTTTAAGCCGACAGAGATCAGGCGGCGAGGTCGCGAAGAACGGTCTGCAGGATGCCGCCGTTGTTCATGTAGGTAACCTCGTCGAGCGTATCGATGCGGCAGAGCAGCGGAACGTCCTTCACCGTGCCGTCCGAGTAGGTGATCTTGGCGATCTTCTTCTCGCGCGGCTTGATGTCGCCTTCCAGGCCTTCGATCGTGACGATCTCGTCGCCCTTGAGGTCGAGCGAGGCCCAGGTCGTGCCGTCCTCGAAGACGAAGGGCACGATGCCCATGCCGACGAGGTTGGAGCGGTGGATGCGCTCGAAGGACTGCGCCACCACGGCCTTGACGCCGAGCAGGTTGGTGCCCTTGGCCGCCCAGTCGCGCGACGAGCCATTGCCGTATTCGACGCCGGCGAAGATGACGAGCGGAACGCCCTCGGCCTTGTACTTCATGGCCGCGTCGTAGATCGACATCTCTTCCTTCGAAGGATAGTGGATCGTGTAGCCGCCTTCCTTGCCGTTCGGGCCGAGCATGTGGTTGCGGATGCGGATATTGGCAAACGTGCCGCGCATCATCACTTCATGGTTGCCGCGGCGCGTGCCGTACTGGTTGAAGTCGGCAACGGCCACACCGTTATCGGTGAGGTAGGCACCGGCCGGAGACGCCGCCTTGATCGAACCGGCCGGAGAAATATGGTCGGTGGTGATCTTGTCGCCGAACAGGCCGAGGACGCGTGCACCCTCGATGTTCTTCAGGCCCGAGCCGGTCTTGCCCATGCCGACGAAATAAGGCGGGTTCTGCACATAGGTCGACTTGTCGTCCCAGGCATAGGTCTGTCCCTCGGGAACCTGCACGGCCTGCCAGTTCTCGTCGCCCTTGAACACGTCGGCATATTTCGCGGCGTAGAGCGCGCGGGTGACGTATTTCAGGATGAACTCCTGGATTTCCTGCGAGGTCGGCCAGATGTCCTTGAGATAGACCGGGTTGCCGTCCTTGTCTTCGCCGAGCGGCTCCGTCGTCAGGTCCTTCTGGACCGAACCGGCGAGTGCGTAGGCAACGACGAGCGGCGGCGAGGCGAGGTAGTTCGCCTGCACGTCCGGCGAGATGCGGCCTTCGAAGTTGCGGTTGCCGGAGAGAACGCCGGCAGCAATCAGGCCCTTGTCGTTGATTGTCTTGGAGATCGGCGCCGGCAGCGGGCCGGAATTGCCGATGCAGGTCGTGCAGCCGAAGCCGACGAGGTTGAAGCCGAGCTTGTCCAGATCGGCCTGGAGACCCGACTTGGCAAGGTATTCGCCGACGACCTGCGATCCCGGCGCCAGCGACGTCTTGACCCACGGCTTGGTCTTCAGGCCCTTGGCGACCGCATTGCGGGCGAGAAGGCCGGCGGCGATGAGGACCGACGGGTTGGACGTGTTGGTGCAGGACGTGATGGCGGCGATGGCGACGTCGCCATGGCCGAGATCGTAGTCGGTGCCTTCGACCGGGTAGCGGTTGGTCAGCTGGCCCGGCTTCTTGTAATCGGTGTCCATCGAGCCGGCGAAACCCGACGCGATGTTTTCCAGCGGGATACGACCTTCCGGACGCTTCGGGCCGGCCATGGCTGGCACGACGGCGCCGAGGTCGAGTTCGAGCGTGTCGGTGAAGACGAGGTCGGACCCGTCATTGTCACGCCACATGCCCTGCGCCTTCGAATAGGCTTCGACCAGCGCGATGCGCTGTTCTTCGCGGCCAGACATCGTGAGGTAATTGACGGTTTCGCCGTCGACCGGGAAGAAGCCGCAGGTCGCGCCGTATTCCGGGCCCATATTGCCGATCGTCGCGCGGTCGGCGAGCGTCATGTTGTCGAGACCGGGGCCGAAGAATTCGACGAACTTCGACACCACGCCCTTCTTGCGCAGCATCTGCACGACCATCAGCACGAGGTCGGTCGCCGTGACGCCTTCCTTGAGCTTGCCGGTCAGCTTGAAGCCGATGACCTCCGGCAGCAGCATGGAGACCGGCTGGCCGAGCATGGCGGCTTCCGCCTCGATGCCGCCCACGCCCCAGCCGAGAACGCCGAGACCGTTGATCATCGTCGTGTGGCTGTCCGTGCCGACACAGGTATCCGGGTAGGCGATGATTTCGCCGTCTTCTTCCTTGGTCCAGACCGTCTGGCCCAGATATTCCAGATTGACCTGATGACAGATGCCGGTGCCCGGAGGAACGACGCGGAAATTCTGGAACGCCTGTTGGCCCCACTTGAGGAAGCGGTAGCGCTCGCCGTTGCGCTGGTATTCCAGCTCGACATTGCGGGCAAAGGCGGTTGGGGTGCCGAATTCGTCGACGATGACGGAATGGTCGATGACGAGGTCGACGGGAACGAGCGGGTTGATCTTTTCCGGATCACCGCCGAGCGAGACCATCGCGTCGCGCATGGCCGCGAGATCGACGACGGCGGGAACGCCGGTGAAGTCCTGCATCAGCACGCGCGCCGGGCGATAAGCGATCTCGTTTTCGACCGTGCCCTTGTTGGTCAGCCAGTCGACGACGGAGAGGATCTGCTCCTTTGTGACCGAGCGGCCGTCCTCGAAGCGCAACAGGTTCTCAAGAAGCACCTTCATCGAGTAGGGCAGCTTCGAGACGCCGGTAAGCCCGTTCGCTTCGGCCTTGGGCAGGCTGTAATATACGTAGTCGGTGCCATTGACCGTAAGGGTCGAACGACAATTGAAACTGTCTAGGGATTTGGACACTTGATACCCCGTCTCGTCTGGCGCCAGAAAGCTGACGTACGAACGCCCGTGCGCTGTTGAAGCGCGTTATGGGATGCGGGTGCGGTCATTTCCGCTGTCCGTACGCGGAATTCATTCCGGTTCGGCGCTTGGATGAAATTCACGCCGACCGCTGGCGTGTTGCGGGGGTTATAGATAATTTCTAAGAAACGTTCCAGAGCGCCGAAGGGCAAATCGGGACAATTTTTTTGCGTTGCGACCAAGGTCGTAAAGGGAAAGTGAACAGTCATGCGGCTCGTCGCCGAAGGGTTGAGCGCCAGGCGCGGCGAAGACCTGATTTTCCAAGACATTTCCTTTGAAATCGCACGCGGCGAAGCGCTGGTCGTGAAGGGGCCGAACGGCTCCGGCAAGTCCACCCTGCTGCGCGTTCTGGCCGGCCTCCTGCCGGCCGAAAAGGGCACGATGAAACTCCTTGCTGCAGCGCAACCGGTGGAGCGCCTGAGCGAGGCCGCACACTATCTCGGCCATCGCAATGCGATGAAGCGGGAACTGACCGTCGAGGAGAATCTCGCTTTCTGGAAAGCCTTTCTGGGCGATTTCTCCGGCGGCGCCGGTGTCTCCGTCGATGAAGCCGCCGAATCGGTCGGCCTCGGCGGCATCGTCCATCTCCCCTTCGGCTACCTCTCCGCCGGCCAGCAGCGCCGCATGGCCATGGCGAAACTGCTGGTCGCCTGGCGCCCCGTC
Organism: Shinella sp. M27; assembly: GCF_049199905.1. NCBI lineage: Bacteria > Pseudomonadati > Pseudomonadota > Alphaproteobacteria > Hyphomicrobiales > Rhizobiaceae > Shinella > Shinella sp. M27. The sequence goes on along the minus strand of NZ_JBLZPK010000007.1, from coordinate 200,827 downwards.
TGGATTCTCGACGAGCCGACCGCGGCGCTCGATGCCGCCGCCGAGGAGATGTTCGCCGGCCTCGTCACCGCCCACCTTTCCCGCAGCGGCATCGCGATTGCCGCGACGCACCAGCCGTTGGGGCTGGAAGGGGTGAAGGAATTGCGGATGACCGGGTTTGCGGGTGTGGTGGAGGAGGTTTGGTGATGGCCTTGCTTGTAGCTCCCCTCCTCTGCCCCGAGACCAGCGCATGATCGCCCTCCTCGCCCGCGACCTCAAACTCTCCGTCCGCGCCGGCGGCGGCGCCTTGATCGGCGTGCTGTTCTTCATGACCGTCGTTGCCGTCATCCCCTTCGGCGTCGGACCGGACCTCAATCTTCTCTCGCGCATCGGTCCCGCGATCCTCTGGATCGGCGCTTTGCTTGCCTCGCTGCTCGGCCTCGACCGGCTGTTCCAGGCCGAGCGCGAGGATGGTTCGCTCGATCTGCTTCTCATGCAGGAAACGCCGCTGGTGCTGACGGTTTTCATCAAATGCGTCGCGCACTGGATTGCGACCGGCCTGCCGCTCGTCATCGCCTCGCCACTGCTCGGCCTGTTCATGAACATGGACGAGGTGGCGATCGGCGCAACGACGCTGACGCTGCTCGCCGGCACGCCCGCCATCACCTTCATCGGCGCCGCTGGTGCCGGCATTGCTGTGGCGCTGCCGCGCGGCGGGCTGCTCGTCTCCATCCTCGTTTTGCCGCTCGCCATTCCCGTGCTGATCTTCGGCGTCAGCGCCGTCTATGCGGCGATCCAGGAGCCGGCGCCCTTCCTGCCGCCGTTCCTCATCCTCGTCGCGCTCAACCTGTTCTTCGCCGTCATCGGCCCCGTCGCGGCGGCTGCGGCACTTCGCCTTTCCAGCGACTGACACAAATGTGATTGCGGCAGATCAATTGAAGCCGGCGGGCTTCCGCGTTAAAGAACCATCATGAGCGAACCGAGCCTTGCCATCCGCAAATTCAGCGATCTCGCCAACCCGACGCGGTTTCTGGCGCTGGTCGCCACCGTCTGGCCGTGGCTTGCCGGGCTGACGCTCTGTCTGTTCGCGGTCGGGCTCTATCTGTCCTTCACCACCACGGGCGATTACCAGCAGGGCGAGACGGTGCGCATCATGTATGTGCATGTGCCGGCCGCCTGGCTCTCGATGATGTGCTACACGGTCATGGCGCTCTCGGCGCTCGGCACGCTCGTCTGGCGCCATCCGCTCGCCGATGTCTCGGCCAAGGCCGCAGCCCCTATCGGCGCCTGCTTCACGCTGCTCGCCCTCATCACCGGCTCGCTCTGGGGCAAGCCGATGTGGGGCACCTGGTGGGTTTGGGATGCGCGGCTGACCTCGGTCTTTGTGCTCTTCCTGATGTATCTCGGCCTGATCGCCCTCAACCGCGCCATGGACGACCCGACGCGCGCCGCGAAGGTCAGCGCCGTGCTCATCCTCGTCGGCTTCGTCAACATCCCCATCATCAAGTTTTCCGTCGAATGGTGGAATACGCTGCACCAGCCGGCAAGCGTCGTGCGCATGGGCGGCCCGACCATCGATCCGGAATTCCTGTGGCCGCTGCTGGTGATGGCGATCGCCTTCTCCATGCTGTTCTTCACGCTGCATATCCTGGCGATGCGCAACGAAATCCTGCGCCGCCGCATCGCCGTGCTGCGCCGCCATGCCGCCCGCTCGGCCGGAGATGCAGCATGAGCCACACCTTCTACGTCACGGCCTCCTATATCGCCGCCTTCGCCATCACCGTCGGCCTCATCGGCTGGGTCTTCATCGACCATCGCGGCCGCCATCGCGAACTGGAGCGCCTGGAAGCTGCCGGCATCCGCCGCCGCTCGGCGCGACCAGAGGAAACCCGATGAGCGAGAGCGAAGGCAATGCCGAAGGTGCGGGCACGCGCACGCGCCTCATCCTCGCCGCGCTGCCGCTGGCGATTTTTTTGGGCCTCGCGCTGATCTTCTGGACGCAGCTCAATTCCGGCCGCGATATCTCGGAAATCCCCTCCGCGCTGATCGGCACCAAGGCGCCCTTCCGCGACCTCGATCCGCTCGTCGGCGCCACACGGGATGGCGTGCCCGTTCCGGCGCTGACCAAGGACATCGGCAAGGGCAAGCTGACGCTCGTCAATTTCTGGGCCTCCTGGTGCGTGCCCTGCCGGCAGGAGCATCCTGTTATCCTCCAGCTTTCCAAGGATCCGCGCCTCACCGTCGTCGGCGTGAACTACAAGGACGGCGCCGAGAATGCGCTGCGCTTCCTCGGCGAGCTCGGCAATCCCTTCTCCGCCATCGGCCTCGACCCGGTCGGCAAGATGGCCATCGACTGGGGCGTTTACGGCATCCCGGAAAGCTACCTCGTCGGTCCCGACGGGACGATCCTCTACAAGCGCGTCGGGCCGTTCGACGAGAAGAGCCTCAAGAACGGGCTCTATCCGGCGATCGAAAAAGCGCTGGGAACGCCGGCACAGGCCGGCTGATCCCGCCTGTTACGGCAGCGTCTTCGGCGTCACGAAGGCGGCAAGCCGCCCGGCACCGGGCGCGACACCGGCCCATCGCTCCCCATCGAAGCGGATCACCGCCAGCCCGGCGGTCGGATATTTCGACCGCACACGCGCAAGCGTATCCGCGTCTCCGGCCGGCGCCAGCATCGCCGCCAGATCCTCGAAACCCGGATTGTGGCCGATGACGAGCAATGTGCCGCACTCCTGCGGCGCCGCATGGATGGCCGCAAGGATCGCACCCGGCTCCGCCTCATAGATCGAAGCGACGGTCTGCGACGGGCAGTCCTTGCCAAGCGCCGGCGCGACCAGCGCCCAGGTTTCCTGCGTTCGCCGCGCCGACGAGACCAGCGCGAAATCCGGCTCGAGACCCATCTCGGCCATATAGGCACCCATGCGCGGCGCATCGCGGCGACCACGCTCGGCAAGCGGCCGGTCGTGATCGGCGACGCCGTCGGGCCAGGCGGATTTTGCGTGTCGCAGCAGAAGAAGGGTTTTCATGGATAATTCCAGCCTTGAAACGAAAAAGGCCGGCATCGCGCCGGCCTTTCCGTTGTGAATTTCGCGTACCTCAGCGGCACTTTTCGATCTGCTTCAGCGCGGCCGAGATGCCCGACAGCGAGTAGGAATAGGCCGTACCCGTGCCGCGGCGCGACTTCGCCTGCACCTGCATATCCTTGCCCGTCTTCATGGCGTTGACCAGCGCCGGCTCTTCGGCGGCGTTTTCCACCCAGGCCGAATTGCCCTTGGTGAACATCACGAAGGTGCGGCCGTCGATGACGACGTTGACCTTGGAGTTCTCCTGCAGCGGGTAGCCCATCATGGCCTGCGGCTCGTAGCTGATGTTCTGGCCGGGGCGCTGCGAGACGAGGAAGAAGACATCGCCGTGATCGACGCCGGGGGGCGTCTTTTCCTTCGGCACGGACAGAACGTAGCAGACCTTGCCGCCATTCGCCTGGTACGAATAGGCACCCCAGGCGTTGAACTGCTGAATGCGCGTCGGCGACTGGGCCGAGGCAACGCCTGCGGTCGCGATGACGAGGGCGAGTGCGGTTGCGAGCTTTCTTACGAACATGTTTTCCTGCCGGTTGTCTTGCCAGTGATTGCCGGCCGAAGGCAGATGCCTGCCACGCCGGTGTCGGCCTGCATGATGACGATTTGGTTCATTTTGACTTAATTCAGGTTACCAAACCGTCAACATGCACCTAATTTCCGAAGGTCTTCCGTGCCGCACCGGGACAAATTTGCGTTGAAAACCGCCGCTGCCCTTGCCGCAAGGGCTGAGCGTCCGCAGTCCCCATTTGGTGAGATAGACCCCGTCGAAACCCACTAATGGCAGAACGATTAGGGCAAGAATTTGACCCGCGAGAGTGCGGGCCAGACTGCCACAACCGCACTAGCCCGTAGGCTGCATTTCCGGCTCGTCCTCAAGCGCCTTGTCGGCGGAAATATAATGGTCTTCGCGGATGTGACCGCGGATGGCGGCGAAGGCGGCCGTCAGCACCGCGATGTCGTCTGAAAAGCCGACGAGCGCGAAGAAATCCGGGATGCCGTCGAGCGGCAGCACGAAATAAGCAAGTGCTGCCAAGAGGATACCGCGGACCTTGGTCGGCGTGCGTGGATCGAGCGCGCAATAGTAAGAGGCGACGAGATCGCGGGAGAACGGCACCTGCCGCATTGCGCGCTTCAACACGGGCCAGAACCGCTTCTTGATACGGGTCTCCTGGCGCGCCTGCTCGTCCTTGTCGCCCGGCAGCAGGATTTCGCCGATCTTCACATCATCCATTCAAGGCCTCCCTTGTGGTTTTTGCGCATTTGCGGGCGCAAAACCGCTTCGCACTTTGCTGCAATGCTTCAGGTGGCAGCGCCGGCAAAGCCCGGCGCGGAAACATATGGGGATGTTTTCACGTCGCTTCAACTCTTCGTGCGAAACGCCGCCGCCTTCTCCATGGCGGTCGCCATCTTGACGTCGAGCTCGGTCAGGCCGCCCGCATCGTGGTTCGTCAGGCGGACATCGACGCGGTTGTAGACATTGAACCATTCGGGGTGGTGATTGAATTTTTCCGCCGCCAGCGCCGCCTCGGTCATGAAGCCGAAGGCCTCGCGGAACGACTTGAACTTGAAGGTCTTCTCGATGGCGATGCCGTCGTCCGACCGGCTCCACCCCTCCAGGCTAGCAAGCGCTTCGGAAATGGCGGCTTCATCAAGCTTTTCCTGTTTCATGGCGCCCTCGCTTTTTCGCATCCTACCATAATGAAAACGGCGCCCGAAGGCGCCGTGTTCCCTAGCCGGACAATGCGGTCAGACGAAGAACTGGCCGCCGTTTGCCGAAATCGTCGAGCCGGTGATGAAACCGGCATCGTCGGAGGCGAGGAAGACGACCACCCGGGCGATCTCTTCCGGTTCGCCGAGGCGGCCGACCGGGATCTGCGGGATGATCCGCTCGTTCAGCACCTTTTCCGGGATGGCGCGCACCATTTCCGTGCCGATATAGCCGGGGCAGATGGCGTTGACCGTAATGCCCTTGGCGGCACCCTCCTGGGCGAGCGCCTTGGTGAAACCGAGGTCGCCGGCCTTGGCGGCAGAATAGTTCGCCTGGCCCATCTGGCCCTTCTGGCCGTTGATCGAGGAGATGTTGATGACGCGGCCGAAGCTGCGGTCACGCATGCCGGACCAGACCGGATGGGTCATGTTGAACAGACCGGTCAGGTTGGTGTTGATGACGGCGCCCCACTGGTCGGGCGTCATCTTGTGGAACATCGCATCCTTGGTAATGCCGGCATTGTTGACGAGGATTTCGACGGGGCCGAGATCGGCCTCCACCTTGGCGATACCCTCGACGCAGGATTCGTAGCTCGCCACGTCCCACTTGTAGACGGGGATGCCGGTCTCCGCCTTGAAGGCGTTGGCGGCATCGTCATTGCCGGCATAACTTGCAGCCACCTTGTATCCCGCCGCCTTCAGCGCCACCGAAATGGCGGCACCGATGCCGCGCGATCCCCCAGTTACCAATGCTACCCTGCTCATGTGGCTCACTCCCCTAGGCTGTTTTTTTGAATCGACCCGTCGCCCCGCCGGCGGCAGGTCATGGCAAAGCAGAATGTCAGTCGATGATCAGAGCGTTTCCGCAAAACCGCTAAGCGCTTTTGCGGGGGTTGCTCAGAGGCTCTCGACGCACATCGCCACGCCCATGCCGCCGCCGATGCAGAGCGTGGCGAGGCCCTTTTTGGCGCCGCGACGCTTCATCTCGAAGAGGAGCGTGTTGAGGATGCGGGCGCCGGATGCACCGATCGGGTGACCGATGGCGATGGCGCCGCCGTTGACGTTGACGATATCGGGATTCCAGCCGAGATCCTTGTTGACCGCGCAGGCCTGCGCCGCGAAGGCCTCATTGGCTTCCACGAGGTCGAGATCGCCGATCTTCCAGCCGGCGCGTTCGAGCGCCTTGCGCGACGCCGGGATCGGGCCGGTGCCCATGACCTTCGGATCGACGCCGACGGTCGCCCAGGACACGATGCGGGCAAGCGGCTGGATGCCGCGGCGCGAGGCCTCGGCTTCGCTCATCAGGAGAGCGGCAGCGGCGCCGTCATTCAGGCCCGAGGCGTTGCCCGCCGTCACGGTGCCTTCCTTGTCGAAGGCCGGACGGAGCTTGGCCATGGAATCGAGTGTGGCGCCATGGCGGATATATTCGTCGGCGTCGACGCTCACGTCGCCCTTGCGGCCCTTGACGATGAAGGGAACGATCTCGTCCTTGAAGCGGCCGTCCTTCTGGGCGGCCTCGGCCTTGTTCTGCGAGGAGACGGCGAAGGCGTCCTGCTCGTCGCGCGACAGCTGCCACTGCTTGGCGACGTTTTCGGCCGTCGTGCCCATGTGGTAGCCGTAGAAGGCGTCGGTCAGGCCATCCTTGATCATGGTGTCGACCATCTTGAAGTCACCCATCTTCACGCCGCCGCGCAGATGCGCGCAATGCGGGGCAAGCGACATAGACTCCATGCCACCCGCGACGATGATGCTGGCGTCGCCGGTTGCGATCTGCTGCATGCCGAGAGCGACAGCGCGAAGACCCGAGCCGCAGAGCTGGTTCATGCCCCAGGCCGTGGCCTCCTGCGGCAGGCCGGCCTTCATGGCGGCTTGGCGGGCCGGGTTCTGGCCTTCGCCGGCCTGCAGCACCTGGCCGAGGATCACCTCGTTCACCTCGCCCGCCGCAACACCCGCGCGCTCCAGAACCGCCGAAATGACCGTCGCCCCGAGCTCGTGGGCGGGCGTGTTGGCGAAGGCTCCGTTGAAGGACCCGACCGCGGTGCGGGCGGCGCTGGCGATGACGATGGACGGGGTGCTCATGGTGTGCTTCCTCAATTCTGCGACCGGGTGGTCGGTCTTGGAACCGGCCCGGCGCACGAACGGCGCGAGCCGGCGGTTCTCCCGAAATCAAAACTGGCAAAGCGAAGGAAGAGAGTCAAACGGGATATCCGATGCCGCTAAAATTTCATCGCCGCGACATGCAGCATGAAAATCCATGTTGCGCAGCATTCCTCGCCGCATCGCACAATTCGATTGTCAGCCGCCGTCTTTTTGCGGATACTCCTGCCGACCAAAAAAGAAATGGAAATACGGGGATGAGGAGACCCTAATGGCCAGGAACGACGGTCAGATCGTCATCAAGAAATATGCGAACCGGCGCCTCTACAACACCGGTACGAGCACCTATGTGACGCTCGACGATCTTGCGGTCATGGTGAAGAAGGGCGAGGACTTCACCGTGCAGGACGCCAAATCCGGCGAGGACATCACCCATTCGGTGCTCACCCAGATCATTTTCGAGCAGGAATCCAAGACCGGCAACACGCTTCTGCCGATCTCGTTCCTGCGCCAGCTGATCTCCTACTACGGCGACCAGATGCAGATGGTCGTGCCGAGCTATCTCGAGCACTCCATGCAGGCCTTCACCGATCAGCAGGCGCAGATGCGCGAGCAGATCAACAAGACCCTGGGCGACACGCCGCTCGGCAAGAACCTGCAGGTGCCGATGGCGCTTATCGAGGAAACGACGCGGCGCAACACGGAACTCTTCCAGCAGGCGATGAAGATGTTCACGCCCTTCGCCGCAGCCGCGCCGCCGAAGGAGACGCGCAAGGCCGAGCCCAAAGACCTCGACGAGCTGAAGGAACAGCTGCGCGCCCTCCAGACGAAGCTCGACAATCTGAGCTGAGAAGCCGGGATCGGCGCGGGGAAGCCCGCGCCACCTCAAAGCCCGATGGAGACGTCGCGGCCCGCCGTGCGGATCGACACCGCAAAACCTGCGATGACGTCGATGAACGTGATCGTCATCAGGATGAAGAAGATCTGCGTCGCCGCGCCCTGCACCAGCAGGAATTCGACGAGAAACACCACGAACAGCACCATCGACAGCATGTGATCAAGCAGCGCGCGCGAGCCCGGCCGCGTGGCCTTGAGGATCTCCACGAAGAGCAGCACCAGCGCGACGAGGATGAGCAGGTCGCCAAAGGCCATGGTCCAGGTCGTGCCGGAGAGCATGTTGACCGCCATAACCTCGCTGTCGAGCACGGCAACGCCGCCATCGCCGAAGAGACCGGTCATGGCAAGGTTGTAGAGGGCGAAGGGAATGATCAGCAGCGGAATGGCAAACAGCATCGGCAAAAAACTCCGAGTAACCGCCGGGCTGGCGGCCTTCGGATGGTCTTAGCCGAAGAATCGGCACAAGAAAATGTCGACTCACCGGAAAGGCCGGACCAAAAAGAAAAGGCCCGGGAAAATCCCAGGCCTTGATCTCCGCTGATGCCGAAAGCGCTTATGCGCTTTCCTTCGGCGTCAGAACCTGGCGACCGCGGTACATGCCAGTCTTCAGGTCGATATGGTGCGGACGGCGCAGTTCGCCCGAGTTCTTGTCTTCGACGTAGGTCGAACCCTTCAGAGCGTCTGCGGAACGGCGCATACCGCGCTTGGACGGGCTCGTTTTTCTTTTCGGTACAGCCATTTCACTAACTCCACTTATCGGGCAAACACATCCTCACGCCACCGAATGGCTGACAAGGACATGTCGTTATTTCGGAAATTTGGCCGGCTTATACACAGCAAAAGCCTGCTTGACCAGTCCTCGTGCTGTTTTTTTCGACTCTGGCCGTCAGACCTCGTCTTCCGGCACGATCCACGGCTCGGCTTCCGCCGCCGCCTGCCATTTCCGCCAGGCCGGATGCGCCTTCATGCGCGCCATATAGGCCAGTACCGTTTCGTCCGTCGTCAGGCAATACACTTCGAAACGGTTGACGACGGGCGCATACATCGCGTCTGCTGCCGAAAACCCGCCGAACAGGAACGGGCCGCCGGAGCGGGCCAGCGCATCCTTCCAGATCGTCTCGATCCGCGCGACGTCGTCCGTCACGCCGTCGGGCAGGTCGATGGCACTTGGCTTGCGGCGGATGTTCATCGGGCAGGCATTGCGGATGGCGAGGAAGCCCGAGAGCATTTCCATCGAGATCGACCGCGCTTCGGCGCGGGCCGCCGCATCCTGGGGCCAGAGGCCCTTTTCCGGGAAAAGCTCGGCGACATATTCGATGATGGCGAGCGATTCCCAGACCCTGGCCGCACCATGGTGCAACACGGGCACCTTGCCGGTCGGCGAAAGGTCGCGGAACTTTGGGTTGCCGGCGGCGAAGTCGAAGGGAATCACCCTGTCCGTGAAGGGCACGCCCGCTCCCTCCAGCGCGATCCACGGCCGGAAGGACCAGGAGGAATAGTTCTTGTTGCCGACATAGAGGATGAGGTCTGACATTTTACGCTCCTTGCGAGCGCCGGACCCTACGGCTTCATCGAGGACAGCACCAATGAAAAGGCCTGAACTCAGTCATAAAGGCATTTGATATAATCGCCCGAACCGCTCGCCCGCCGCTCGATGAGCCGCGCCAGCCGCTGCAGCCCGCGCCCCGGCTTGCCGGCATTGCGCTCGATCGGATTGGGCAGCGAGACGGCGAGAAGGGCGGCCTGGCGGCGCGAGAGCTTTGCCGCCGGCACCTTGAAATGGTGCTGGGCGGCAGCCTCGATGCCGTAGATGCCCGGCCCCCATTCGGCGATGTTGAGATAGATCTCCATCAGCCGCCGCTTGCTCCAGACGAAATCCGCCGCCACCGCCAGTGGCAGCTCCATCGCCTTGCGCAGGAAGGAGCGACCGTTCCACAGGAACAGGTTCTTGGCCGTCTGCATGGGAATGGTGCTTGCGCCGCGCGTCTGTTCGCCGGCCAGCGCCTCGTTGACGACGGCGCGCATCTGGCCCCAATCGACGCCGGCATGGCGGCAATATTGCCCGTCCTCGGACATCATCACCGATTGCACGAGCGTGGGCGAGATATCCTCGAATTCCACCCATTGCCGGTCATAACCGCGCAGGAGCAAGAGATCGCGCAGCATCAGCGTGGAGACGGGGCGGATGAAATCGATCGCATAGAGCACGATCAGCACATAGGGCAGCGCAACGAGTGCGAGAACGGCAAGAACGATCCGTCGCCAGTTCCGGCTCAGGCGGGTCATCCAACCCTCCGTTTCGCCGGCGTCTGCCTCCGAATTATCCGTCTCTGCCCGTGTTTCCGGTACGATGTCCAAGTGCCGGCGCCCATCCTTGCGTCGCTGCGCCTTCATACCGTCCCGGCTTGCCAAAAACCAGCGCTCCGCCGCGATTCTTTGCCGCCGTCCCGTCCTTCCCGTTGCCTCGGCCGGACACCCATGCCAAAGAGCGGCCATGAGCGCACGTCAACAGGAATTCCAGGCCCGCCTGAAGAGCAATGCCGAAGCGGTGGAAGCGCTGCTGGCCGACCTGCTTTCCAGCGAAAGGCAGCCGGACGAAATCACCCGCCCCGAACGCCTGATGGCCGCCATGCGCCACGGCGTGCTGAACGGCGGCAAGCGCCTGCGGCCCTTCCTCGTCATCGAATCGGCGGCGCTCTTTCCCGATGTTGCGCGCGAAACGGCGCTGCGCATCGGTGCGGCGCTCGAATGCATCCACTGCTATTCGCTCGTGCACGACGACCTGCCGGCGATGGACGACGATGACCTGCGCCGTGGCCAGCCGACCGTGCACATCGCCTTCGACGAGGCGGCGGCTATCCTTGCCGGCGACAGCCTGCTCACACTCGCCTTCGACATCGTCGCGGCCCCCGAAACATGCCTGCCGGATGCCACCAAGACCGCGCTCATCCTGGCGCTGGCGCGCGCCGCCGGCATCGGCGGCATGGCCGGCGGCCAGATGCTCGACCTTGCAGCGGAGAAAGTCGCCCCGGACGAAGGCGGCATCGTCACGCTTCAGGCGATGAAGACGGGCGCATTGCTGCGCTTCGCCTGCGAGGCGGGCGCGATCATCGCCGGCGCTTCGCAGGACGAACGCACGGCGCTGCGCCGCTACGGCGAAACCGTGGGCCTCGCCTTCCAGATCGCCGACGATCTGCTCGATCTCACCGCCGATGCGGCGACCATGGGCAAGGCGACGGGCAAGGATGCCGACCGCGGCAAGGCGACGCTCGTGTCGCGCCGCGGCCAGGCCTGGGCGGAAGATCGCCTTCAGGCGCTTGTGACGGAGGCCGAGGCGCTTCTTGCGCCGTTCAGCCATCGGGCCGGAATCCTGATCGAAACCGCCCATTTCATAGCCAATCGCAGGAACTGACGTCATGAGCAAATTCTGGTCGCCGATCGTCGCCACGCTCAAGCCCTATGTCGCAGGCGAACAGCCGCGCATTCAAAACCTCACCAAGCTCAACACCAACGAAAACCCCTATGGCCCCTCGCCCAAGGCGATCGCCGCCATGCGAGGAGCCGTCGCCGACAGCTTGAAACTCTATCCCGACCCCTCGGCGCTGGCGCTGCGCCAGTCCATCGCCCGCTTCTACGGCGTGGATGCGGACGAAGTCTTCGTCGGCAACGGTTCCGACGAGGTGCTGGCGCATGCCTTCGTCGCCCTTCTCAAACATGAGAAGCCGCTCGCCTATCCCGATATCACCTACAGCTTCTACCCGACCTATTGCCGGCTGTTCGGCATTGAATCGGTCGAGATCCCGCTGAAAGACGATTTCACCATCGATCTCACGGACTATGATCGCCCCTGCGGCGCGATCATTATCCCGAACCCGAATGCGCCGACCGGCATCGGCCTGCCGCTTTCCGCCATCGAGAAGCTGGTGGCCGAGCATCCGGACCAGCCGGTCGTGATCGACGAGGCCTATATCGACTTCGGCGGCGAGAGCGCGATCCCACTGACGAAAAAATACGACAACCTGCTCGTCGTGCACACGCTGTCCAAATCCCGCTCGCTGGCCGGCCTGCGCGTGGGCTACGCCATCGGCCAGCGCCCGCTGATCGATGCGCTGGAGCGCGTCAAGGACAGCTTCAACTCCTATCCGCTCGACCGCATCGCCCAGGCGGGTGCCGCCGCTGCCGTCGACGACCGAGAATGGTTCGACGAGACGCGGGGCAAGGTCATCGAGACCCGCGAGCGCGTCACAGGCGCATTGCGTCAGCGCGGCTTCGAGGTGCTGCCCTCGCAGGCGAACTTCGTCTTCGCCCGCCACCCGGCGCATAGCGGCGAGACGCTCGCCAAGGGCCTGCGCGACCGCGCCGTCCTGGTGCGCCACTTCGCCAAGCCCCGCATCTCGGACTTTTTGCGCATCACCATCGGCACGCCTGACGAATGCGACCGGCTGATCGCGGCGATCGAAGAGATCGTCTGAGGTTTTCGGACAGCGTCTTCTCGTTCGGCCTGGAAAGGCCGGATGAGAGGGACATGTGGTGCAATTCTCCGGCTTGGAGCGGGAAAACCGATCGATTATCGTTCGCTGACATAGAAGCGGTGAACCATGACCGATCTTACACCCTATCTGCCGCAACTCGCCGTCGCCTGGACGGCCTATTTCATCGCGACGGCCTCGCCGGGGCCGGCGATCATCGCGATCATCGCAACCTCGATCAGTCAGGGACGGCGGGCAGGTCTTGCGCTCGCCTCCGGCGTGCTGACCGGCTCCTATATCTGGGCGATCCTGACGGCCTCAGGCCTGTCCGCGCTAATCCGCACCTATGGCAAAGCGCTGATCGTGCTGAAGATCGTCGGCGGCTGCTACCTGCTGTGGCTCGCCTGGAATGCCTGGTGCGCCGCCCGCAGGAGCGAGGAAACCTATCGCGCCCAGATGGCCGCGATGCCGGCTCTTTCGCCGCGCCGGCAGTACCTCAAGGGTCTCGGCATCCACATCACCAATCCCAAGGCGATCTTCAACTGGATCATGCTGACATCGCTCGGCATGCCGCCGGGAGCACCGGGTGGTGTGATGGCGACCTTCATCGCCGGCTGCATGGTTTTGGGGGTCTGCGTCTTCCTCGGCTTCGCGCTCGTCTTCTCGCTCGGCCCGGTACACCGCGCCTATCTGAAATCGCGCCGTGCCATCGAAGGCGTCATGGCCGCCTTCTTCGCTTTCGCCGGGTTCAAACTTTTAACGACCCGCCTCTAATTATTCGGCAGCGGCCTGGCCCTGCCCGTAGCGCTTCTCGATATAGTCGTTGACCAGCGTCTCGAATTCGCCGGCAATGTTGGTGCCGCGCAGCGTCATCGCCTTCTTGCCATCCACATAGACGGGCGCGATTGGCAGTTCGCCGGTGCCCGGAAGCGAGATGCCGATATCGGCATGTTTGCTCTCGCCCGGCCCGTTGACGATGCAGCCCATGACCGCGACCTTGAGGCCTTCGACACCGGGATATTTTTCCCGCCAGACCGGCATGTTCTTGCGGATATCGTCCTGAATTTTCTGCGCCAGTTCCTGGAAGACCGTCGAGGTCGTGCGTCCGCAACCCGGACAGGCGGCGACGACGGGAATGAACTGGCGAAAGCCCATGACCTGCAGCAGTTCCTGCGCGACCTGCACCTCGCGGGTGCGGTCGCCGCCGGGCTCCGGCGTCAGAGAGATGCGGATCGTATCGCCGATGCCCTGCTGCATGAGGATGCCGAGCGAGGCCGAGGAGGCAACGATACCCTTGGTGCCCATGCCGGCTTCGGTGAGGCCGAGATGCAGCGCGTGGTCGGAGCGCGACGACAGCATCGCATAGACGGCGATGAGGTCCTGCACGGCGGAGACCTTTGCCGAGAGGATGATGCGGCTGCGCGGCAGGCCGATCTCTTCCGCCAGTTCCGCCGACAGCAGCGCCGACTGGCAGATCGCCTCGCGCATCACCTGCTGGGCCGTCAGCGGAAAGCCTTTGTCCTGGTTTTCGTCCATCAGGCGGGTCAGCAGCTCCTGGTCGAGCGAGCCCCAGTTGACGCCGATGCGCACCGGCTTGTCGTAGCGGATAGCCGTCTCGACGATGGCCGAGAACTGCCGGTCCTTCTTCTCCTTGAAGCCGACATTGCCGGGATTGATGCGGTATTTCGCCAGCGCCTCGGCGCAGGCCGGATGATCGGCGAGCAGCTTGTGGCCGATATAATGGAAGTCGCCGACGAGCGGCACGTCGAGGCCGAGGCGCTCCAGGCGCTCACGGATCTTCGGCACGGCCGCCGCACTCTCGTCGCGATCCACCGTGATGCGCACGATCTCGGAACCGGCGCGATGAAGGGCCGCGACCTGCGCCACCGTGCCGTCGATATCGGCCGTATCCGTATTGGTCATCGACTGGACGACGACGGGCGCGCCGCCGCCGACAAGCACGCCGCCCACATCGACGCCGACGGACTGGCGCCGCGGCTTCGGTTCAAAGTCGAAGGAAAAGGACATTTTGGAGCCTCTTGCTCGAAAAGCGGCCAGCGCCCGAAAAGGCGCGGCCTTTGCCCTCAGGTGGATCAGGACGCGGGGCTTGTCAACAGCAAGAGCCGGCACGCGCGACGATTTGATCGCCGCGCGTGGTTCGTCTCAATGGTGCTCGCGCACATCCGCATGGATCGCGTGACGCGACAGGAGAAGCACGACGATGAACAGCACCGGCAGGAGCGTGAAGATGATAGCAAAGCCGGTGTGCTCGGCGATGAAGCCGATGACCGAAGGCGCGAAGAGCGAGCCGGAATACCCCATGACGGTCGCGACCGACAACGCCACGCCCTGCGCGAAGCCCGGCAGGTTGCCGGCCGCGGAAAAGGCGATCGGCACCATATTGGAAATGCCGACGCCGCAGAGCGCGAAGCCGAGCATCGCCACATAGGCATTCGGTGCCTGACCGGCGATGATCATGCCGATGATCGCCATCACTGTGCAGAACCGCAGCGTCTTCACCGCGCCAAAACGGTCGCGCACATGGTCGCCGGCAAAGCGCATGACGGCCATGGTGAGCGAGAAGGCGCCGAAGGCGAAGCCGGAAAGCGCCAGCGACGCGCCGAGTTCGTCGCGCATATAGAGCGCGCCCCAATCAAGGATCGCGCCTTCCGGCACCATGGAAAAAAGCGCCATGATGCCGATCAGCCACGGCAGCAGGGTCATCGGCAGGCGCACCTTCTGGCGCTCCTCGCTCGGATGCGGCGCATCGTGCAGCACAAAGGGCCAGATGACGACGAGCGCGACGATGCCAAGCCCCGTCAGCAGCAGTGCATGGCCCATCACACCCATCGTCTCGATGAGGAAACCGCCGGTGGACGCACCGATGAAGGCGCCGAGGCTCCAGAAGGCATGACAGGACGACATGATCGCCCGGCGCATCGACTTTTCGACCTCGACGGCATTGCCGTTCATCGAGACGTCCATCGCGCCCATCAAGCCGCCGAAGAAGAAGATCGCGACGGCACCGACAGGAATGGTCGGCGCAATCGAGAGCAGCAGCATGGTCGTGAGGAAGAGGATCGTCGCGCCCTTCACCGTGCGCGTCGTGCCGAAATGCGCAATCAGAATGCCGGCGATCGGCATCAGCACCAGCGAGCCGATGCCGAAACACATGATCATCAGGCCGAGGCCCGATTCGGAGAGATCGAGACGGCTGGCGAATTCCGGAATTTTCGGCGCCCAGGCGCCGGCGAAGGTGCCGTTCAGCAGGAACAGGCCAGAGACGGCAAGCCGCGTCGAGGGGAAATAGGTCTTGGCGAAGGATTTGCCGGAAACGGCATTTTCGGGCGTCATCTTGGGAGTTCCATTGCTTGGGAGGCCTAGCTGGCCCGGATGGTTTCGATGCCGGCGCTGGCGAGCGCTGCGACTTCCGCGTCATCCGCATCGGCCTCGATGACGGCGCGCGTGACGCGGGCGAGCGGCACGACCGAATAGGGAGCCGCGGTGGAAAGCTTGTCGTTGGTGACGGCGATGAGCACGGTCTTGCTGCGCGAGGCGAGGAAGCGCTTGAACTCGGCATCCTCGAAGGAATAGGCGGTGACGCCGGCCTCCGCATCAATGCCGCAGACGCCGAGCACCATGATGTCGGGGCGGAAGGCCTCCGCATCGCGCAGCGCCTTGGCGCCGACCGCACCGCCGACGGCCGGATCGATCACGCCGCCGAGCTGGATCGTCCGGATATCGCGCTCGAGCACGGCCGCCGCGATGGCGGGCGCGTTGGTCACCACCGTCAGGTCGGCGCCGATGGGCAGCGCGCGGGCGAGGGCGAGATTGGTGCTGCCGGCATCGAGAAACACGTTGGAGCCGGATGGAATGAGCGCCGCCGCGGTCCGTGCCAGCGCCGCCTTGCGCTCGCCGCCGATCGCGATGCGCTCGTTCATCGAGACCTGCGACTGGGAAACGCGCAGGGCACCGCCATAGACCCGGCGGCAGAGGCCGGCCGAGGCCATCTCGCGCAGATCCCGCCGGATCGTGTCTTCCGACACGCCCAGTTCCTGCGCCAGCTCCGCCGCGATCACCCGACCCGAAAGGTCGAGCCGCGTGCGGATGAGCGCCTGCCGCTCGCCGAGAAGAAGATCCTGTATCGACACCGCATCACCAAATCATGCACGATTGCGCTACAATGCGCACAACCAGGCATGAACGTCAATGAATGCGGGCGATCACGTTTGCTTGCACGACGTCGCTCGACATTCATCCAAGCGCGATCACGACGAACGCATGGGCAGACCTTGGAAGCTGCTCTTGCGAGCTTTTACGGCATTGTGCCGGGATAGTCCGTCGCCGACGGCTCGTTTTCCGCGCCGTCGCCCAGTGCGCGCTGCATGAACACCGTGTCCAGCCAGCGCCCGTGCTTGAAGCCCGTCGCGGTCATTCGGCCGGAATGCGCAAAGCCGGCGGCACTGTGCACGGCGATCGAGGCCGGATGCGCGCCGCCGATGACGGCCACCATCTGGCGGAAGCCGAGGTCTGTCGCGCGGCGGATCAGTTCGGCGAGCAGCGCCTTGCCGACGCCCTTGCCGCGCGCTTCCGGCGCCAGATAGACCGAATCCTCGACGAGCCAGCGATAGGCCGGCCGTGTGCGGAAGGCCGAGACATAGGCGTAGCCGAGGATGAGGCCGGTCTGCTCGACGGCAACGATATAGGGGTAACCCTTGCCGGTGATCGCAGTGAAGCGCGCCTCCATCTCATCGAGCGAAGGCGGATCGATCTCGTAGCTCGCAACCCCGTTCAGCACGGATTCACGATAGATCTCGGTAAAGGCGGCGATGTCGCCGAGGGCGGCGGTGCGAATGACGAAGCTCATGGAAGCCAACATTTGTTGAACAATTCCGCCGCGTTGTGCGTCCGCGCTTTCTGGAAAGCAAGACGAAAAAAGGGATGGGGTTAATCCCCATCCCTCTCGTTCACGTGTCGCGTCCGTGGGCCGGTCAGGCGCCGTAGACGACCAGCAGGTCCTTGGCGTCGATCTGGTCGCCAGCGCGCACCAGCACTTCCGAGATCATGCCGTCCTTTTCGGCATGCAGCGCCGTTTCCATCTTCATCGCCTCGATGGAGAGCAGCACGTCACCAGCCTTGACCGCCTGACCAGCGGAAACCGAGACCGTCGAGATAACGCCCGGCATCGGCGCACCGAGATGGGCAGCATTGCCGATGTCGGCCTTGCGTCGCACGGCGGAGGTGGCGGCGCGGTTGCGATCCGGTACCTTGATGAGGCGCGGCTGACCGTTCAGCTCGAAGAACACCTTGACCATGCCCTGCGCATCCGGCTCGCTGATCGCCTGATGCAGGATGACGAGGGAAACGCCCTTTTCCAGTTCAGGCTGAAGCTCCTCGCCGGGCGCAAGCCCGTAGAAATAGGCCGGCGTCGGCAGGACGCTGACGGGGCCGTAGGTATCGACGGCCAGCGCATAATCGGTGAAGACTTTCGGATACATCAGGTAGGAGGCGAATTCGAAGTCATCGACCGGGCGCTCCAGCTTGTCCTCGATCGCCTTGCGTTCGGCAGCAAGATCGGCCGGCGGCAGAAGCGAGCCGGGAACGGCGGTATAGGGCTCTTCGCCCTTCAGCACCTTCTTCTGCAGGGCTGCCGGCCATCCGCCCGGAGGCTGGCCGAGGTCGCCCTTCAGCATGGAGACGACCGAATCCGGGAAGGCAATGTCGCGCGCCGGGTTCTCGACATCGGCGACGGTAAGGTCCTGGCTGACCATCATCAGCGCCATGTCGCCGACCACCTTGGAGGACGGCGTCACCTTGACGATATCGCCGAACATGTGGTTGGCATCGGCATAGGCCTGGGCGACCTTGTGCCACTTGGTCTCCAGACCGAGCGAGCGGGCCTGTTCCTTGAGATTGGTGAACTGGCCGCCCGGCATTTCATGCAGATAGACTTCCGAGGCCGGCCCCTTGAGATCGCTTTCGAAGGCGGCGTACTGAAAGCGTACTGCCTCCCAGTAGAAGGAGATGCGACGGATCCATTCCGGATCGAGACCCGGATCGCGCTCGGAGCCCTTCAGCGCCTCGACGATCGAGCCGAGGCAGGGCTGGGACGTGTTGCCCGACAGCGCATCCATCGCCGCATCCACGACATCGACACCGGCATCGACGGCGGCAAGCACGGTCGCCGCGGCAATGCCCGACGTGTCATGCGTGTGGAAATGGATCGGAAGATCGGTCGCCTCGCGCAGCGCCTTGAACAGCACGCGGGCGGCGGCCGGCTTCAGGAGACCCGCCATGTCCTTCAGCGCGATCATATGCGCGCCGGCCTTTTCCAGCTCGCCGGCAAGGTTGGTGTAGTATTTCAGGTCGTATTTCGGGCGGGCGGCATTCAGGAGATCGCCGGTGTAGCAGATCGTCGCCTCGCAGATGCGGCCCTCTTCGGCAATCGCGTCCATCGAGACGCGCATGTTGTCGACCCAGTTCAGGCAGTCGAAGACGCGGAAGACGTCGATGCCGCCCTTGGCAGCCTGGCGGACAAAATACTTCACGACATTGTCGGGATAGTTCTTGTAGCCGACGCCGTTGGCGCCGCGCAGCAGCATCTGAAGCAGCAGGTTGGGCGCATCCTCGCGAATGCGGGCGAGACGCTCCCACGGGTCTTCCGTCAGAAAGCGCATCGAGACGTCGAAGGTCGCCCCACCCCAGCATTCCAGCGAGAAGAGCTGCGGCAACGCGCGCGCATAGGTGCCGGCGACGCGGGCGATATCATGCGTGCGCATGCGGGTCGCCAAGAGCGACTGGTGCGCGTCGCGCATCGTCGTGTCGGTGAGCAGGACCTGCTTCTGCCCGCGCAGCCATTCGGCGAATTTCTTCGGGCCGAGTTCGTCAAGCTTCTGCTTGGTGCCATCGGGGATATCGCCGTTGATATAGGGCACGACGGGCTTGGCGACATCGGAGGGCGGCTTCGGCCGGCCCTTGGCCTCCGGGTGACCGTTGACGGTAACGTCGGCGATATAGGTCAAGAGCTTCGTCGCACGGTCCTGACGCTTCACCTGCTGGAAGAGCTCCGGCGTCGTGTCGATGAAGCGTGTCGTATAGGTGTTGGTGCGGAACGCCTCGTGGCCGATGATCGCCTCGAGGAAGGTGAGGTTGGTCGCCACGCCGCGGATACGGAATTCGCGCAACGCGCGGTCCATGCGGGTGATCGCCTCCGCCGCCGTGCTGCCCGACGCCGTGACCTTGACGAGCAGCGGATCGTAGTAGCGGGTGATATAGGCACCGGTATAGGCCGTGCCGCCGTCGAGACGGATGCCGAAGCCGGCCGCCGAACGGTAGCCGGTGATGCGGCCATAGTCCGGGATGAAATTCTGCTCCGGGTCCTCGGTGGTGATGCGGCACTGCAGCGCGTGGCCGTTGAGGCGGATGTTTTCCTGTGCGGGAACGCCCGATTCCGGGGTGCCGATTGCCTCGCCGTCGAGGATGTGGATCTGCGCCTTGACGATGTCGATGCCGGTCACGACTTCCGTGACGGTGTGCTCGACCTGAATGCGCGGGTTCACTTCGATGAAGTAGAACTTGCCGCTCTCGACATCCATCAGATACTCGACCGTGCCGGCACCGATATAGTTCGTCGCCTGGCCGATCTTCAGCGAATAGTTGGCCAGTTCCTGGCGCTGCGCTTCCGAGAGATAGGGGGCCGGTGCGCGCTCGACGACCTTCTGGTTGCGGCGCTGGATGGAGCAGTCACGCTCGAAGAGATGCACGACATTGCCGTGGGTATCGCCAAGAATCTGGCTTTCGACGTGGCGGGCGCGCTCGACGAGCTTTTCGAGATAGACCTCGTCCTTGCCGAAAGCGGCCTTGGCCTCGCGCTTGGCTTCCGTCACCTCGCGGATCAGGTCCTTCGGGTCGCGGATGGCGCGCATGCCGCGTCCGCCGCCGCCCCAGGAGGCTTTCAGCATGACGGGATAGCCGATCTCGGCGGCGAGACGATGGATTTCGGCCTCATCGTCCGGCAACGGATCGGTGGCGGGCACGACCGGTACGCCGACGGAGATCGCCAGATTGCGCGCGGCGACCTTGTTGCCGAGCTGGCGCATGGTGGCCGGGCGCGGACCGATGAAGGTGATGCCGGCGGCGTCACAGGCATCGACGAATTCCGGGCTTTCCGACAGAAGGCCGTAACCGGGATGGATCGCATCCGCCCCGGAAAGCTTGGCAACGCGGATCACCTCCTCGATGGAGAGATAGCTCTCGATCGGCCCGAGGTCGCGGGCCAGATGCGGGCCGCGGCCGATCTGATAACTCTCGTCCGCCTTGAACCGGTGCAGCGCCAGTTTGTCCTCTTCCGCCCATATCGCAACTGTTTTCAGACCGAGTTCATTGGCCGCGCGGAACACGCGGATGGCGATTTCGGATCGGTTGGCGACAAGGATCTTGGAAATGGGCAAGTCGAACTCCTCAAGACTTGGGAAACGGGAAATGCTGCACCCGCGAAGAGAATTATTAGCGCCTAATTTCCAAAGTGCAATTTTGTAGTCGTCATGGAACAAAAGATTTGCGCCGCCAGAAACAATCCAGCCAGCCGCCGAGGGCCGTTTTCCGCCATAGGTTGTTTTAAAACAAACAGTTGATGTCCGGAGGGGAAGCGCTCGCCGTTACGAGACGAGGCCGAGCCGGAAGGCGATGGCGACGGCATGGTGGCGATTGCGCGCGCCGAGCTTCTCCTGGATGCCGTTCATGTACCAGTCGACCGTATGGCTGGAAATGCCGAGAACCCGGCCAATGTCCGGCGACGTCATGCCTTCGGCCAGCAGGCTCAGCGCCTCCATTTCGCGACGCGTCAATTCGACATCGACGATGGCCGAAAGGCGCGCCGCCATGTCGGGGTCGGCGATATGGATCAATTTCCAGTACAGCCGCCGGGCAATGCTGTCGAAAAGGCCGACCTCGACGCTTTCGAGCTCGACCGGCTTGCCGCCCAGGCTGAGGCTGCCGACAAGGCCGCGCCGGCCATGCACCGGAAAAATGTAACCATCCTCCAGCCCGTTCTGCCGTGCATCGACCATCATGCGCTCCATGCGCTTGCGGTGCGGGCTGGTGCGGAAGGCGCTCAGCGTATCGCGCCAGCGGAAACCGGTCTGCGCATGGCCGAGATAGCGCACAGTCGGATCGACCTGCATATAGCGCTTCTGAAGATAGGTTTCCGGCCAGCCCTGCGGCCAGCGTCCCGCAAGAATGAGGCCCGACAGGGTCTCCACCGGCTTGGGCGCCTGGTTCAGCCAGTAATATTCGAAACCATACAGCGTCAGCAGACGCTCGAATTCGGCCGTCGTCTCGTCACGACCGCGCAACTCGTCGATCAGTGCAAGGAACTGCACCAGCAAGTTGATCTTCATATACCCTGCGCTGGAAGCGCCCCAATCCGAATTCCAGGAAATAACCGGCCCTGTTGCGGCCAGTCATGTCCCATTCATGTTACCCCGCATACACTTGGCAGGATCGAATGATGAAAATCAATCGGATAAGGACGTTGCGACGCGCAAATCTCAAGTCATCACGCAACATTTCATTTGCGTCATGAAATTTGCACGGCCGCGAAGAACTTTCGCCCCTTGCGCTGCTTAATGCCTGTAGCGAAGGGATCGAGGGTGCGTATATCGCACTGCACAAAAGGTTTTGCCCGGAAAGGCCGCATTCGTGTCTTTGTTTCAGGTCTATGCAAGGGCGCTCAGCTATCTGAGCGTCTATAAGCTGAGGGTTGGCTCGGTCGTTGCCGCCAACGTCGTGCTCGCCGTGATCGCCATTGCCGAACCGATCCTGTTCGGCCGTATCATCGATGCCATTTCGTCCCAAGGCAATGTCACGCCGATGTTGCTGATGTGGGCAGGTTTCGGCCTGTTCAACACCATCGCCTTCGTGCTCGTCGCCCGCGAGGCCGACCGGCTGGCCCATGGCCGCCGCGCGAGCCTCCTGACGGAAGCCTTCGGCCGCATCATTTCCATGCCGCTCGCCTGGCATAGCCAGCGCGGCACCTCCAATGCGCTCCACACGCTGCTGCGCGCCTGCGAGACGCTGTTCGGCCTCTGGCTCGAATTCATGCGCACGCATCTGGCGACCGCCGTAGCACTCGTCCTGCTCGTGCCCACCGCCTTCGTGATGGACTATCGTCTTTCGCTGGTGCTCGTCGTGCTCGGCGCGCTCTATGTGCTGATCGGCAAGGTGGTGATGAACCGCACCCGCGAGGGCCAGGCCTCCGTCGAGAACCACTACCACACTGTGTTCTCGCATGTGTCCGATTCCATCAGCAACGTTTCGGTCGTCCATAGCTACAACCGCATCGAGGCGGAGACGCGCGAACTGAAGCGATTCGCCGAGCGGCTGATCAACGCGCAGTATCCGGTGCTCGACTGGTGGGCGCTCGCCAGCGCGCTGAACCGCATCGCATCGACCATTTCGATGATGACCATCCTCGTCATCGGCACGGTTCTGGTTCAGCGCGGCGAGATCAAGGTGGGTGACGTCATCGCCTTCATCGGCTTTGCCGGCCTGCTCATCGGCCGCCTCGATCAGATGAAGGCCTTCGTCACGCAGATCTTCGAGGCGCGTTCGAAGCTCGAGGACTTCTTCACGCTGGAAGACGCCGTCAAGGAGCGCGAGGAGCCGGCGGGTGCGAGCGACCTCGGCGAGGTCAAGGGCCGGGTCGAGTTCCGCAATATCAGCTTCGACTTCGCCAATGCCACGCAGGGCGTGCGCGACGTCTCGTTCACCGCCGAAGCTGGCCAGACGGTCGCCATCGTCGGCCCGACGGGTGCGGGCAAAACGACGCTGGTCAACCTGTTGCAGCGCGTCTACGAGCCGCAGTCCGGCCAAATCCTCATCGACGGCGTCGATATCGCGACGGTGACGCGCAAGTCGCTGCGCCATTCGATCGCCACGGTGTTCCAGGATGCCGGCCTGCTCAATCGCTCGATCTCCGACAATATCCGTCTCGGCCGCGAGGGCGCGACGGAGGACGAGGTCATGCTGGCTGCGGAAGCGGCGGCGGCAAACGACTTCATCGTCTCGCGCCAGAGCGGCTACGACACCCATGTCGGCGAGCGCGGCAACCGCCTGTCGGGCGGCGAGCGCCAGCGCATCGCGATTGCCCGCGCCATCCTCAAGAACGCGCCGATCCTGGTGCTCGACGAGGCGACCAGCGCGCTCGACGTGGAGACGGAAGCGCGCGTCAAGGCGGCGATCGACCAGCTGCGCCGCAACCGCACGACCTTCATCATCGCGCACCGCCTTTCGACGGTCCGCGAGGCCGATCTGGTGGTCTTCATGGATCACGGCCAGATCGCCGAGATGGGCACGTTCAACGACCTCAGCCACAGCAACGGCCGTTTCGCCGCCCTGCTGCGCGCCAGCGGCATCCTCACGGACGACGACGTGCGCAAGAGCCACACGGCCGCCTGAACCTCCGGCCAACACTTCGGGCTTAACCGCCCCTTCTAACCGGCAGGGCCTCGCACGCCCTGCCGTTTTGCATTGGTGCTGGCAATCACGGCGGCCTGCCAATCGAGATACCGCGCATAGACGAAATGCAGCGCAACGCCGGCCAGCGCATAGAGCGTGCCGAGGACAGGGTTCTTGCCCGTGACGAACATCATCACCTGACCGACCATGGCGAGGATCGTGCCGAAGATGAAGACGGCGAGCGAATGCCGGCCGACGGCCACCAGCGGATGGGAGAGCGGCAGCGCCGCCCAGTTCGACAGAACCGGGATCGTCGCCACCAGATAGGCGCCGGCCAGCACATGCAGCAGGCGGGTGGTCGAGAGGAAGGTCTTGTCGAAGCCGGTCAGCACGGCCGGCAAGCCGTAGGAAAAGTCGATGTTCCACCAGGAGAACACGACCCAGAGCATCGAAATAAAGAGATAGGTGGCGGACAGCACCGTCAGCACGACAATGCGGGGAATGCCCGTCCTCTTCGCCTTGAGCACGCCGACGAAGCCGATGACGAAGAGGAACTGCCAGGACAGCGGATTGAGGAACCACTTCCCGTCGTCGAGGAAATTCGACGGCGCGATCTGCCAGATGCCGGCACAAAGCCAGAGCGTGCCAGAGACGGCGATGAGCAGCAGCGCGCTTTGCCGGTAGAGCCAGAGGAAGCCCGGCAGCATCAGGAACAGCACGGCATACATCGAGAGGATGTTGTTGTAGCCGAACTGATGGCCGAGCAGCACCATGCTGACGACGCCTTGCTCCGTGCGGTCGACGACGGCGCGCAGATTGATTTCCGAAATCAGATCCGGCCGCTCGAACCACAAAGCACCGCCCGCAAAGATCGCGAAGGTCAGGATGCTCGTCATGATATGCGCGATATAGAGCGTCAGCGCCCGCCGCAGGATGCGCAGCGTCACCGCCAGCCGCTCACCGACGGCAAAACGCGCGCCATAGGCAAGGCCCACCGACATGCCGGAGATCAGCACGAAGGCCTCAGCCGAATCGGAAAAGCCGAAATTCTTGTGCGTCAGGTGCTCCAGATACTGGCCCGGAACGTGATTGACGAAAATCGTCAGGAGGGCGATGGCCCTGAAGACATCGAGGCGCGTGTCGCGTTGCCGCGGCACGGCGCCCGTCAGTCCAGCTTTGTCTGTCATGTCAGTCTGATCCACATGTGTGGATCAGAGCAAATAACCCTCGTTTGAAGATTTGATGACAGTGCCGTTCACACTTGCCTGCCATCCACCATCGTCGCCGCGATCCACGCGAATCGTGACCTTCTTGCCATCGAGGTTGAGCGTCGCGCCATAGCCGTTCCACGCCGAAGGCAGGACCGGATTGACGAAGAGACGACCGCCTTCCTTGCGGATGCCGAGGATGCCCTCGACGGCCGCGCGATAGAGCAGGCCTGCCGAGCCGGTGTACCAGCTCCAGCCGCCCTGCCCGGTGCGCTCGCCTTCGCCATAGACGTCGGCGGCGACCACATAGGGCTCGACGCGGTAGCGTTCGGCCGCACCCGGGTCGAGCGCGTGCTTGACGGGATTGAGCAGGTCAAGGCACGCAAAGGCGTCGTCGGCCCGGCCCTGGCGCGCCAAGGCCAGCACGACCCAGGTCGCGGCATGGGTATATTGCCCGCCGTTTTCGCGAACACCCGGCGGATAGGCCTTGATGTAGCCGGGATCCTGCGGCGTCTCGGCAAGCGGCGGGGTGAACAGGCGGATGATGCCGTTTTCCCGATCGACAAGGTTTTCCAGGACGGCGTCCATCGCCTGGCGCGACCGTTCCGCATCGCCTTCACCTGAAAGCACGCTCCAGCTCTGCGCGATGGAATCGATCCGGCATTCGGCGCTTTCGGAGGAACCGAGCGGCGTGCCGTCATCGAAATAGCCACGGCGATAGTAACCACCGTCCCAGCCCGCCGTTTCCAGCGCCTGCTTGAGGCGGCCGAGATGGCCTTCCCAGGCTTCGGCGCGACCATTGTCACCGCGCTCGCGGGCGATGGCGCTGAAGCCGCGCAGCGTGCCGGCGAGGAACCAGCCGAGCCAGACGCTGGTGCCCCGGCCGGCTTCGCCGACCCGGTTCATGCCGTCGTTCCAGTCCCCGCCGAGGATGAGCGGCAGGCCGTTTTCGCCGGTGCGCTTGATGGCAAGATCGAGCGCGCAGGCGCAGTGTTCGTAGAGCGAGGCTTCGTCAGAAGAGCGGTCCGGCTTGTAGAAGGCATCATGCTGTCCCTCGGCGAGCGGCTGGCCCTCGATGAAGGCAAGCTTTTCGTCGAGCACGGCACGATCACCCGAGGCGCGGCAGTAATACTCCACGGCATGGGCAAGCCAGACCACATCGTCGGAGATCATGGTGCGCACACCGGCGCCGCTGTCCGGCAGCCACCAATGCTGCACATCGCCCTCGATAAACTGGCGCGAGGCTGCGTTGAGGATCTGCCGGCGGGCAAGTTCCGGCCGGTGCAGCACGAAGGCGAGCGTATCCTGCAACTGGTCGCGGAAGCCGTAGGCGCCGCTTGCCTGATAGAAGGCGGAACGGGCCATGATGCGGCAGCCGAGCGCCTGATAGGGCAGCCAGTCATTGACCATGCGGTCGAGCGCAGCATCGGGCGTCTTGACCTGCAAGGTACCGGTGAAGTCTTCCCAGAAGGCCCGCACCGCCACCATGACGGCGTCGAAATCGGCCGCACGGCTCTTTTCGGCGAGCGCCTTGGCGCTGTCCGCATCCGCGGTATCGCCGAGCACGAAGATGAGCTCGCGCTTCTCACCGGGCTTCAGCACGATATCGACGGCAAGTGCCGCGCAGGGATCCCCCATGCCATCGGCCGCACCCGAAAGGGCAAGGCCCGTCGCAAGGGCCGCAGGCGACGCGATGTCGCCCTTGCCGATGAAATCGCGGCGCTTGGCCGTGAAGCCCGCAAGCGGCGCATCGACGGCAAAGAAGCTGGTCCGGCCGGCGAAATCGAAGCTGTAGGGATTGTTGGCGAAAAGAGCGCTGGTCTCTTCGTCATGGCTGGTCAGGATGAACGGCGCCGTCTTGACGGGATTGTTGCCAAGCACCCATTCCACATAACCATAGACCGAGAGGCTGCGTTCCGTGTCTCCGGTGTTCTTCACGACGAGGCGCGAATATTTCACCGGGTCCTCGGGATCGACCGTCTGCACGAGATCGAGCTCGATACCGTCCTCCCAGCTGCGGAAGGCGGTGTAGCCGAGGCCGTGCCAGGTCTCGAACTTCACCGACGGACGCTGCGACAGCGCCGCAAAGGGCGTCATGACCGTGCCACGGTCGCGATCCCTGACATAGAAGGCCTCGCCCGGACGGTTGATGACCGGGTCGTTGGTCCAGGGTGTCAGCTGGAAATCGCGCGAGTTGCGGCTCCAGGTGAAGCCAGCCCCCTCAGCCGAAACGTGGAAGCCGAACTCCTTGTTGGCGATGACGTTGATCCACGGCTGGGGTGTGACCGTGCCACCGCGCAGGCGCACGGCATATTCGCGGCGATCAGCGTTGAAACCGCCGAAACCGTTCCAGAAGGTCAGGCCCTCGCCATCGATCGTCACCGGCTCCGCGGCAGCAGGGGCCGGCAGCTTTGGAACAACGATCTCGGCCTTCACATCGTCTTCACCACGCGGCGTGGAGAAGAGCATCGCCATGCGGTTGATCTGATCGGAGAGCGTGCCGTTGCGCGCATGGAAGACGGCGCGGGCGGTGGCCAGCAGCGCCTGCCAGGTGGAGACCTCCATCAAATCGCGGCGCACCGCGAAGATATGCTGGCGCATGCCGTCGGACTGGCCGCGCAGGCGAAGGTTCTCGCACATCTGGTCGAGCGTGTGCTGCATATCCTGCGCATAAGAGGAGGCGCGCTCGTTGAGGATGACCAGATCGGCCGTCACGCCGCGGTGGCGCAGATACTCCTGCGCGCGCAGCGCCTCGCGGGCGACGTCGAGATCGATCTCGTCGTTGATGCGCAGGACGAAGATCGGGAAATCGCCGGAAATCGCCAGCGGCCACAGCGCCGACTGGGCCGTCAGCCCCGTCTGGATCGTGCCGGCATCGGCACGCAGGTGCATGTCGGGATAGGTGAGGTAACGGCCGAGCGTCTGGAAGCTCGCCGCCTCCTGCGAGGTCACGCCGATATGGCGCATATGCACCTGCGAGCGCGTCCAGGCATGGATCATTTCCTGATTGAAGCTCTCCGGATGACGATAGAGGTCGATGGCCGCATCCACCTCGGCGCGGCTCGGGGCCGCAATCGTCCAGAAGATGACCTTGACCTTCTTGCCGGCGGGCACGCGCACCACGCGGCGTAGCGCCAGAACCGGATCGAGCGTGAATCCGTCCGTTCCGGAAAGCTGCGCGCCCGGATCGAAGGCGGCGGCGGTGGCGAGTGTGCGGCCACGGCCGATGAAGCGGCGGCGGTCGGTCTCGACCTCGGTGCGGCGCGACGGGCCGGCATTGTCGACGATCAGATGGGCGATCGCCATGTCCGGCTCGTTCGGATTGCGCTTGTTGCGCTCCGCCCGGATGACGTCGCCGCGCTTGCCGATCTCGGTGCGGATGAACATCTTCGAGAACAGCGGATGGGCGCTGTCGGCGTCGTCGGTCGAGATGACCGGCTCCATATAGGAGGTCACTTCGATGAAGCGGTCTTCCGTGCCGGTGTTGAGCAGCGTCAGACGACGCCCCTCGGCATCGTGCTCGGTGGCGACGATGACCTCGACCTCGCTGGTGAGCGAGCCGATGGTTTTCACGAATTCCGCCTTGTCGTCGCCGAACTGCGTCTTGGTCTTCTCGCCCTCGATGCGCTTGGGTTCCGCCGTGGCGGACCACCACTCGCCGGAGACGGTATCGCGCAGGAAGAGGAACGAACCCCAGCGGTCTTCCGTCGGATCGGGCTTCCAGCGCGTGACGGACTGGCTGTTCCAGCGCGAATAACCCGAGCCGTTCGCCGTCAGCATCACCGAATAGTGGCCGTTCGACAGGAAGACGGTTTCCCGCTCCTTCGCGAAGGGGTTCTCGATGATGCGGATTTCCGGGCGCAGCAGGTCGGCCTGCGTGCTGCCGACGGTTTCCGGCTCGCGCTTGGCGTTGATGATGGGGATGTCGCGCGGCGCCTTTTCCTGCAGCAGCAGTTCAGCGGCCTCGATGACCGGGTCGGCATGGAAGCGTTCGCGCAGCGCGCCGTTGAAGACGACGTTGGCGACAGCGGCAATCGACATGCCGTGATGGTGCGCCATGTAGTTCTTCACAACGGCGCAGGTCTTGCCTTCCGGCACGCGGGTCGGCGTGAAGTCGACGGCGTCGTGGAAACCATAGACACCGAGCGCGCCGAGCTTGCGCAGTCGCTCGAGGTTTTCGAGCGCTTCCTTCGGCGCATATTGCGCGGCGAGCAGTGAAGCGTAGGGCGCAATGACGGCGTTCTGGCCGAGACCGCGCTTGAGGCCGAGCGTCGGCACGCCGAAGTTCGTGTACTGGTAGGTCAGTTCATGGTCGCGAGCGTTGAAGGCCGCTTCCGAAATGCCCCAGGGCGTGCCGAGACGGCGGCCGTGGTTCATCTGTTCCTTCACCACCAGATTGTTGGTCTGGTTGAGGATGCCGCCCTGGCGCTCCTGCATGACGAGCGGGGGCATCAGATATTCGAACATCGAGCCGGACCAGGAGACCAGCGCGCCGCGCGAGCCGACCGGCACGACCGGACGGCCGAGCTTGTACCAGTGCTCGGTCGGCAGATCCCCCTTGGCGATGGCGAAGAGGCTGGTGAGGCGGGCTTCGGACGCGAGAAGGTCGTAGCAGGCCTCGTCGAGTTCGTTGGTCTCGACGCGGTAGCCGATGGAGAGCAGGCGCCGTTCCGGGCGGAACAGGAAGCCGAAATCCATCGAGAAGGCGATGTCGCGGGCGCGGTCGCGCAGCACGATGAGACGGTTGCGCAGGCCCTCGATCGAGCCGAGGTCGAAGACGCTGTCGGCGATGTGCGCCTCGCAGGTCGCGACCAGCGCGCCCGCCCATTTGGCGAGTTCGCCGCTGTCCGCCGACTTGATCTCGTGGTCGAGATTGACGATCAGCTTGTTGACGTCACGCGCCAGCACCGAGAGGTTGATGACGCGGATGGAGGCGAATTCGTGCTCGCGCTTGACGGCGGCGAGCGCGTTCTGGAAGCCGACGATGCGCTCCTCGATGAGGCGGCGCAGCGGGCGCACGGTCTTGCGGTCGTCCGGCAGCTTCTTCAGCGTTTCAGAGAGGATCGAGGCGACGTCGCCGATGCCGTCGAGACTGCCCTGCAGATGCGCCGAGGGCGCTTCCGCCCATTCGCGGCACATGGAGGAGACGGCGATAAGATGGCCGGCGAGGTTGCCGCTGTCGACCGCCGAGACGTAACGGGGACCGAGCGTTTCCAGCGTGTTCGTGCGGTACCAGTTGTAGAGATGGCCGCGATATTTCGGCATGCCGTCGATGGTGGCGATGGTCTGCTCGAGGCGGCGGACCGTTTCCTCGAAGCTGATCCAGCCGAAATCGCGCGCGGAAATGGTGGAAAGCAGGTAAACGCCGATATTGGTCGGCGAGGTGCGTTCGGCGAGCACCGGCTGCGGCGTTTCCTGGAAATTGTCCGGCGGCAGGTAATGCTGCTCGGCGGTGACGAAATCCTCGAAATAGCGCCAGGTGCGGCGGGCGTATTTGCGCAGTTCCATCGCGACATAGTCGGACACGACGAGCTGGTCTTCGGTTTCGGCCGTCTGGCTGACATACCAGGCAATGGCCGGAGAGAGCGCCCAGACGAGCGCGAAGGGCACGCCGATGAAGGGCAGGCCCGTATCCGAGATCGTGGCAAGCGCCACGGAAAGCACGGCGAGCGCCGGCGCCTGCCACATCGCCTTGTAATGGTCGAGAATGCCGCCACGTGCGGCGCTGTCGGCCTGCGCGGCCGTGCGCCATTCCAGCATCAGCTTGCGGCTGACGAAGGTGCGGTAGATCGAACGCACGATGGCGTCCGCCATCAGCGCCGCCGAATGGGCGATGAAGGCGATGCGCAGCGCGACCTGCGCATTGGAGGCGCGGATATCGGAGATGACCCGGTGCACATGGGCGCGCGCGACGATGTCGCCGCGGCGCGGCATGATGCCCGAGATCAGCGAGAGCGTGGGGGCGACGAAGAGCAGGAAGATCAGCACGAGCTGCCAGATCAGCGCCTGGCGCGGCTCCATATAGTACCAGCCCATGACGGAGGCGACGAGCCAGCCGATGGGGATGAGGCTGCGGCGCAGGTTGTCGTACATCTTCCAGCGGCCGAGCATGGAAATGCCGTTGGCCGGGTTGAAAAGGTAGGGCAGGAGCTGCCAGTCGCCACGCGCCCAGCGATGCTGGCGCGAGGTTTCCGTGCCGTAGCGGGTCGGGAAGTCCTCGATGAGTTCGACGTCGGTGACCAGCGCGCAATGCGACAACGAACCTTCGAGCAGGTCGTGGCTGAGCACTTCGTTTTCGCCGATGCGGCCCTTCACGGCCGCCTCGAAGGCGTCGACATGGTAGAGGCCCTTGCCGGTAAACGTGCCTTCTCCGGCGAAGTCCTGATAGACGTCCGAGACGGTGAAGACATAGGGATCGACGCCGCGGTCGGCGGAGAAGATGCGCTGGAAGGTCGAGGCTTCCTTGCCGGTCGTCAGCGACGGCGTGACGCGTGGCTGGAGAATGCTGTAGCCGGCGGTGACCTTGCCCTTTTCGGCATCGATGACCGGACGGTTGATCGGGTGGTGCAGCTTGCCGACGAGCTTGGTCACGGCATCGCGCATCAGGCGCGTGTCGGAATCGAGCGTCATGACGTATTTGACGTCAGGCGGCACCACATTGGCGCCTGGCAGGAAGGTTGTGTCGCCGTCGCCGCGCAAAAGCAGGTTCAGTTCGTGCAGCTTGCCGCGCTTGCGCTCCCAGCCCATCCAGGCGCCCTCGGAGGGATTGTAGAGGCGGCGGCGGTGCAGGAGGTAGAAGCGCGTGCGGCCGTCATAGGCATAACGCGCCGAAAGCGCCGCGATCTCGCGCTTGGCGTATTCCAGCACTTCGAGGTCTGCGGGGGTTTCCTCGACTTGGGCGTCCGTCCAGTCGCTGACCAGCGAGAAATAGATCTCGCCGCGCGGGTTGGCGAGGTAGTGCACCTCGAGATTGCGCACCAGCTCATCGACATGGTCGCGCTTGGCGATCAGACAGGGCACGACGACGAGCGTGCGCGCATCGTCGGGAATGCCGTCCTTGAATTCGTAGCCGACAAGCCGCGAGGGCGTGACGAAGAAGGTGACGAGCGTGTTGAACAGGCCCGAGGCGCCTTCCGAAGCCGGCAGCGCGAAGAGCACCAGCATGATCAACCAGGCGCCGTTCGGAATATCGAGCTGATCGAGGAAGTAGAAGACCGCGATCATCGCGAGCAGCGTCAGCAGGATATTCGGCCCGGCAATGGCGAACCAGTCGAGCTTGCGGCCGAAGCGCACGATGCGCTGCACGATGGAGGGACGGTAACCGATACGCTTTTCGAGCTGCTTGCGCTTCTTGCCGACGAGGAAGGCGGCGACATTGGCCTTGTAGTCGAGGTCCTCGACATGGGCGGCCGCATCTTCCGCCGTCATGGCAAGCGCGATCTCGGTGACTTCAAGCTCCGTCTTGCCGGAGCGGCGGGCGAAACGCTCGATCGTGTTGCGGTACTTGTTGCGCGAGCCGAAATCGAGGTCGGAATAGTCCGAGCCCTGGCGCAGCGCGTCGTCGAGGCGGCTGACGCTCTCGAACCAGACGGGCCATTCGGTGTCGTCGACGGTGCGCAGGCTCTTGATGAGCGAGCTCATCGTCGCATTGCCGGAGGACAGGCGGTTGTTTTCCGAGACGATCAGCTCTTCGAGATCACTGCCGCGGCTCTCGATCTTGCGCTCCAGCCACTGGATCACCACACCGGATGCCTGCAGGCCATCCCGCAGCCGGTAGAGCAGCTGCGTGACGAAGGTGTTGTCCTCGACGAAGTTCTCGATCGAGCGCAGATACTGGATGCTCTTTTCGGGATCGTTCAGGCGCACCAGCTCATCGGCGACGTCATTGGCCTTGAAGCGCATCTTGCGGGAGCGCTCGACACGGCTGGAGATGCGGCGCAGGTTTTCGAGCAGCACGAAGCGGATGAAGGATGGCAGCGCCCAGAGTTCACCAATCTTCAGCGCATCGATCTTCTGGAAACCCTGCACGAAGGCCGTCAGGCTTTCATGCGAGATGTTGCTCTGGGTGTGCGCGACGTAGAGCCAGGCCAGCACCAGAGTGCGCGGCACCGCCTGCCCGTCGATCTCGACGGTCGGCAGCTGGCGGTAAAAGCGGCGCGGGAAATCGCGGCGGACCTCCTGGATGGCCTCTTCGATGACGTAATAATTATCGAGCAGCCATTCGGCGGCGGGCGTGATCTGCGCGCCCGACTCCACGTCCTTGGCCGTCGCCTGATAGACGCGGAAGATTTCCTTCTCGTTTTCCTTGTGCCGGGCGCGGAATTCGAAGGGCCGGAAACCGGGCAGCGGCGCAATCTTGTCGCGCGCCAGAGCCTCGCCGCACTCGGCCAGCTCCTCCAGCGTCAGATAGGTGGCGCGGATCGAATCGTTATAGTCGATCTGCTTGGCGTCTGCGTCGCGGGCGGCGTGCGGCGTATTGTGAAGGGACATATTTCTTAATCTGGATCCGGCCATGTTGAACCATCCGGCAAAGGCCTGTGCGCCGGAGGGTTTTTTGCGGGCAGGTTTCGTCTCTGTGCCGCGATCAGCCATGACACCATGCGACGCCCCCATGGCGCTGACGGAAAGAACATGGCTCAGGCGACACGCTGATTGGCATCCTGGCCGCGTGGTGCATGAAAACGGCATTTTTTAGCCGTAAGGACAGAGACTTGCAACATCTCAGCGTGTCGGGATGGCTCTGCATTGGCCCTCATCTGCAGTTTTGGTGAATCACGCCCTCGCCGGCGAGACGAGCGAGGGGCAGGAGGCAGGCGGAAGCCCAAATGCATTGCTGAGAAAAAAGTTCCGGGCCTGTGCATCGTGTTCCCGCATCCTTGACTTGCTTACCGCGTCACGCCAGTCTCCGGCCGTCAGGGTCTTCCGAGTCGCATGCGGCTCGGAGGCTAAGAGGGAAGCCGGTGCGATGCTCCAAGGAGGATCAAGACCGGCGCTGCCCCCGCAACTGTGAACGGCGAGCCGATGTCGCTCCATGCCACTGGTGTGAACCACCGGGAAGGCGAGACAAAGGCAATGACCCGCAAGCCAGGAGACCTGCCCTGACACGTCTGTAACGTCCATGGGCGGGGTGTCCCAAGGGTGCGCTTGTTGTCACCTTTGGGTGAAATTCCAGCAGCGTGCGTCCGGTCATCCCCCAATTTTCGATTGGGGAAAAAGAATGTATCAATTCACCGATATCCAGCCGTCCGGTACCGGCAAGCCGGAATCCGTCTTCATCTCCTGGCTGCTCTGGCAGCCGCGCGGCGCCGATCTTCCGGTCGAGGCGCTGAAGGAGGTGGACAAGCTTGCCCGTTGCCAAAGCGCCGACCCTGACATCATCCGCCTCAAGGCGCTGTTCGCCTCGCTTGCCGGGGCGAATGGACCGATGCACTAGGGCCAAACCACATAAAGATATATTGACATAAAGATATCTTTATGTGAACTCCGATGCAGACGATACTGCATCGGAGGGTTTCCCCATGGCCACCACTTCCCACCTGGACGACCTGTTCGGCCCCGAACAGCCGAAGCGGGACGGTCGCGAGATCCGCGCCGCCCTCGAAGCCGCCGCCCGCGAACGCATTCTCGTGCTCGACGGCGCCATGGGCACGGAAATCCAGACGCTGAAGCTGCTCGAGGACGATTTCCGCGGCGACCGTTTCGGCGATTGCGCCTGCCACCAGCAGGGCAACAACGATCTGCTGACGCTGACCCAGCCCGGCGCCATCGAGGACATCCACTATCGCTACGCGCTCGCCGGCGCCGATATTTTGGAAACCAACACCTTCTCCTCCACCACCATCGCCCAGGCGGACTATGGCATGGAGGACATGGTCTATGAGCTGAACCGCGACGGCGCGCGCCTTGCCCGCCGCGCCGGCCTGCGTGCCCAGCAAAAGGACGGCCGACGCCGCTTCGTCGCCGGTGCGCTCGGCCCGACCAACCGCACCGCCTCCATCTCGCCCGACGTCAACAATCCCGGCTACCGTGCCGTGACCTTCGACGATCTCAGGATCGCCTATGCCGAACAGCTGCGCGGCCTCATCGACGGCGGTGCCGACATCATCCTGATCGAGACGATCTTCGACACGCTGAACGCCAAGGCCGCGATCTTCGCCACGCGCGAGGTCTTCGAGGAAAAGGGCATCGAGTTGCCCGTCATGATCTCCGGCACCATCACCGACCTCTCCGGCCGCACCCTTTCCGGCCAGACGCCGGAGGCCTTCTGGAATTCGGTGCGCCACGCCGACCCCTTCTCCATCGGCCTCAACTGCGCGCTCGGCGCCAATGCCATGCGCGCCCACCTCGCCGAGATTTCCTCCGTGGCGCAAACCTTCGTCTGCGCCTATCCGAATGCCGGCCTGCCGAATGCCTTTGGCCAGTATGACGAGACGCCGGACGAGATGGCCGCCCAGATCGAAGGGTTCATGCGCGATGGGCTGGTCAATATCGTCGGCGGCTGCTGCGGTTCGACGCCGGACCATATCCGCGCCATCGCCGAAGCCGCCGCGCGCCACAAGCCGCGCGCCATCCCCGACATTCCACGCCACATGCGCCTCTCCGGCCTCGAACCCTTCACGCTGACCGAAGCCATTCCCTTCGTGAATGTCGGCGAGCGCACCAACGTCACCGGCTCGGCGAAATTCCGCAAGCTGATCACGGCGGGCGACTACGCGGCCGCTCTCGACGTCGCCCGCGATCAGGTGGCGAACGGCGCGCAGATCATCGACATCAACATGGACGAAGGCCTCATCGATTCCGCCAAGGCGATGGTGGAATATCTCAACCTCATCGCCGCCGAGCCCGATATCGCCCGTGTTCCCGTGATGATCGACTCATCCAAATGGGAAGTGATCGAGGCCGGCCTGAAATGCGTGCAGGGCAAGCCGCTGGTCAATTCCATCTCGCTGAAGGAGGGTGAAGAGGCCTTTCTGCAACATGCGAAGCTCGTGCGCGCCTATGGTGCGGCGGTGGTCGTCATGGCCTTCGACGAGAAAGGCCAGGCCGATACGAAGGCGCGCAAAGTGGAAATCTGCACGCGCGCCTACACGCTGCTCACCGAAGTCGCCGGCCTTGCGCCGGAAGATATCGTCTTCGACCCGAACATCTTTGCCGTGGCGACCGGCATCGAGGAGCACGACAACTACGGCGTCGATTTCATCGAAGCGACCGCCGAGATCACCGCTACCCTCCCGCATGTCCATATCTCGGGCGGCGTCTCCAACCTCTCCTTCTCCTTCCGCGGCAACGAGCCAGTGCGCGAGGCGATGCACGCCGTCTTCCTCTACCACGCCATCCAGGCGGGCATGGACATGGGCATCGTCAATGCCGGCCAGCTCGCCGTCTATGACACGATCGAACCGGACCTGCGCGAGGCCTGCGAGGACGTGGTGCTGAACCGCGTGCCGAAGGCCGGCGGCACCGCGACCGAACGCCTGCTCGACATCGCCGAGCGCTTCAAGGGCGCGGCCGGCAAGGAGGCTCGGGAGCGCGACCTCGCCTGGCGCGAATGGCCGGTCGAGAAGCGGCTGGAACATGCCCTCGTCAACGGCATCACCGAATTCGTCGAGGAAGACACCGAAGAAGCACGTCAGAACGCGGAGCGTCCACTGCACGTCATCGAGGGTCCCTTGATGGCCGGCATGAACGTCGTCGGCGACCTTTTTGGCGCAGGAAAGATGTTCCTGCCGCAGGTGGTGAAATCCGCCCGTGTGATGAAGCAGGCCGTCGCGGTGCTGCTGCCTTATATGGAAGCCGAAAAGCGCGCCAATGGCGGCAGCGGCGAACGGCAGAGCGCGGGAAAGATCCTGATGGCCACCGTCAAGGGTGACGTGCACGATATCGGCAAGAACATCGTCGGCGTCGTGCTCGCCTGCAACAATTACGAGATCATCGACCTCGGCGTCATGGTGCCGGCAACGAAGATCCTTGAGACGGCGAAAGCCGAAAAGGTCGATATCATCGGCCTCTCCGGCCTCATCACCCCCTCGCTCGACGAGATGGTGCATGTCGCCGCCGAAATGGAGCGCGAAGGCTTCGACATCCCGCTCCTGATCGGCGGCGCGACGACGAGCCGTG
Source organism: Shinella sp. M27 (assembly GCF_049199905.1). Taxonomy (NCBI): domain Bacteria; kingdom Pseudomonadati; phylum Pseudomonadota; class Alphaproteobacteria; order Hyphomicrobiales; family Rhizobiaceae; genus Shinella; species Shinella sp. M27. The sequence continues at coordinate 163,813 of NZ_JBLZPK010000007.1, read as the reverse complement.
TTCATACCGCCGTGAAAATCCATCCGCGCTACGACCGGGGCCAAACCGTTTACGTGACCGACGCGAGCCGCGCCGTCGGCGTCGTCGGCAGCCTGCTGTCGCCGGAGATGAAGCCGGGCTATGTCGAGACGCTGAAGGCGGAATACCGCAAGGTCGCCGACGCCCATGCCAGAAGCGAGGCCGAAAAGCAGCGTCTGCCGCTCGCCAAGGCCCGCGAAAACGCCTTCAAGGCCGACTGGTCCGCCTACCGGCCGAAGACGCCGTCCTTCCTCGGCACCCGCGTCTGGCAGGACTGGGACCTTGCAGACCTTGCCCGCTACATCGACTGGACCCCCTTCTTCCAGACCTGGGAGCTGAAGGGCGTCTATCCGAAAATCCTCGACGATGAGAAGCAGGGCGCCGCCGCCCGCCAGCTTTTTGCCGATGCGCAGGCCATGCTGGAACAAATCATCGCGGAGAAATGGTTCACGCCCAAGGCCGTCGTCGGTTTCTGGCCGGCCGGCACGGTGGGCGACGATATCAGGCTCTTCACCGACGAGACGCGAACCAGGGAACTCGCCACCTTCTTCACGCTGCGCCAGCAGCTGTCCAAGCGCGACGGCCGGCCGAATGTCGCGCTCGCCGATTTCGTTGCGCCTGCCGACAGCGGCAAACCGGATTATCTCGGCGGTTTCGTCGTCACGGCCGGCATCGGCGAGATCGCCATTGCCGAACGCTTCGAGCGGGCGAACGACGACTACAACTCGATCCTCGTCAAGGCGCTCGCCGACCGCTTTGCCGAAGCCTTTGCCGAGCGCATGCACGAAGTCGTGCGCAAGGAACTCTGGGGCTACGCCGCCAATGAAACCTTCGCTCCGACCGATCTGATCGGCGAGCCCTATATCGGTATTCGCCCCGCGCCCGGCTATCCCGCCCAGCCCGACCACACGGAAAAGACGGCCCTCTTCCGCCTGCTCGATGCGGAAAAGGATATCGGCGTGATGCTGATGGAGAGCTTTGCCATGTGGCCCGGCTCCTCCGTCTCCGGCCTCTATATCGCGGCGCCCGAAAGCTACTATTTCGGCGTCGCCAAGGTCGAGCGCGACCAAGTGGAGGACTATGCGCGGCGCAAGGGCATGGCGATCAACGAGGTCGAGCGCTGGCTGGGGCCGGTCCTCAACTACATACCGGCGACCGCGCGGGAAAACGCGGCCTGAGATTTTCAGGCCGTCGCAAGGTCGAGCAGCAGCACCATGGCATAGCTCGCAGCTATGAGCACGCCGAGCGACAGCACGACCGCGGCCGTCACCCGCGGCCCGGCGCGCATCACCCGGCGCAGGTCGATGCCGAGGCCAAGCGCCGCCATCGACAGGATCGTCAGCACCGTCGCCAGGCCGTTCATGCGCGCGGCCAAGGCGGCATCGACGAGGCCGGCGCTGCGGGCAACGAGCAGGGCGAGAAAACCGAGGATGAACCAGGGCACCATCAGGTGCAGCGCCGGGCGTTTCCCCTTTGACCTGCCCGAGGCGAGCGACAGCAGGAAGATGACCGGGCCGAGCATCAGCACCCGCACCAGCTTGACGAAGGTGCCGATCTGGATGCTGAGCGCGGAGACCGGCGCGGTGGCCGCCAGCACTTGCGGCACCGCATAGACCGTCATGCCGGCCATGACGCCGTAACCCGTCGCCGAAAGCCCGAGCAGCGGCACCAGAAACGGCAAGGCGAGCACGGTCAGCATGCCGAGAACCGCGGTGAAGGCGATGGAGGAGGCGACATCCTCCGCATCCGCCCGGATGACCGGCGCCGTCGCGGCGATCGCCGAATTGCCGCAAATCGAATTGCCGCAGGCGACGAGCAGCGCGACGGGACGGGATAGCCCAAGCCCCCGGCCGATCGCATAGCTTGCGACGAGCGCGATGCCCACCACGACCGCAATGGCCGCGATCAGCGGCAGGCCCATCTCCGTCACTGCCGCCGCACTCACGCTCGCGCCGAGCAGCACGATGGCAATCTCCAGAAAATACTTTGCCGAAAAGGCGATGCCGGGATCGAGCAAAGCAGCCCGGTGCAGCGTGAGACGGCAAAGCGCGCCGATCAGGATCGCCAGCACCAGCGCCTCGACCCGGGCGCCACCCGTCAGCCACACTTCCAGCCGCTCCGCAACGAGCGCGAGGCCGGAAACCAGTCCTGAGAGCAGCACGCCCGGAAACAGGGATGCAATTCCAAAATTCTTCAGATTCTTGACCAAATTTTCCATGCGCCAAAAATGCGCTTGAAAATCCGTTCGATCCATCGGTAAATATCGCATATTTCATTCGATTGGATCGAACAGATGATGACGCTCGAACAGCTCCGCATCTTCATCGCCGTGGCCGAGCGCGAGCACCTGACCCAGGCGGCCGAGGCGCTCAACCTCACGCCCTCGGCCGTCAGCTCCGCAATCCGCGTGCTGGAGGAGCGCTACGGCATCGCGCTGTTCCACCGCACGGGGCGACGCATCGAACTCACGGAGACCGGGGCGGCCTTCCTGCCCGAGGCGAAGGCCACGCTGGCGCGGGCGGCAGGCGCGGACCTCTTCCTCACCGAGATCGGCGGCCTGAAGCGCGGCATGCTGACGCTTGCGGCCAGCCAGACCGTCGCCGGCTCCTGGCTGCCGCCGCGGCTGATGCGCTTCAAGGCGGACTATCCGGCCATCGATATCAGGCTCGGCGCCAGCAACACCGAGCAGGTGGCCGACGCCGTGCTCGAAGGGCAGGCGGAACTCGGCTTCGTCGAGGGTATCGTGGATCATCCCGCTCTTGCCCAGCGCATCGTCGCCCATGACCGCGTGGTCATCGTCGCCCCGTCAGGCCATCCGCTCGCCGGCCGTCCGGCGGATGCCGCCATGCTGACCACAGCCCGGTGGGTGCTGCGCGAACCCGGCTCCGGCACGCGCAGCGCACTGACCGCGATGCTTGCCGATCATGGTGTGAGGGAGGATGCGCTGGATGTGGCGCTGTCGCTCCCCTCGAACGAGGCGGTGCGCAGCGCGGTGCTGAGCGGCGGGGCGCTGACGGCGGTGTCCTTTGCCGTGGTGGAGGACGACATCGCCGCCGGCAGGCTCATGCCCGTCGGCTTCGCCCTGCCGGAACGGGCCTTCCGACTGCTGCGGCACAAGGAGCGCTATCGCTCCAAGGCCGCGCGTGCCTTCGAGGTGATGCTGCCTTAAAACCCGTCGCGGCCGCGGAAGCGGCGCTGATAGGCGGGATCGTAGAGCGAGCTTTCGCGAAAATCCTCCGCCGCCAGCGAGCGGCCGATGAAGATCAGCGCCGTGCGCTCGATCGGCTCTTCCGCCACCTTCGCAGCGATATCGGAAAGCGTGCCGCGCACCACGCGCTCATCCGGCCAGGAGGCCTTGACGACGATCGCGACCGGGCAATCGGCGCCGTAGAGCGGCGTGAGTTCCGTCACCACCTGGTCGAGCGCATGGATGGCGAGGTGAATGGCGAGCGTCGCCCCCGTCGCGCCAAATCCCTGCAGGGTCTCGCGGTTCGGCATAGGCGAGGCGCGGCCGGAAACGCGGGTGAGTACAAGGCTCTGCGCAACGGCGGGAATGGTGAGTTCGCGGCCAAGTGCTGCAGCCGCCGCCGCGAAGGAGGGCACACCCGGCGTCATCGTATAGGCGATGCCGTTCTTTTCCAGCCGCCTTATCTGCTCGGCAACGGCGCTCCAGACCGAGAGATCGCCGGAATGCAGCCGCGCCACATCCTCGCCCGCCGCAGCCGCGCGGACATATTCCACCTCGATCTCGTCGAGCGACATCGGGGCCGTATCGATGATGCGCGCACCGGACGGGCAATATTGCAGAAGCTCCGGCGAGACGATCGAGCCGGCATAGAGGCAAACGGGGCATTTGCCGATGAGATCGCGGCCGCGCACGGTGATGAGGTCGGCGGCGCCGGGGCCGGCGCCGATGAAGTGAACGGTCATGTCTTAGTCCTCAAACTGTTTAGCCGGCTTGACCCAGCTCCATTGCGTGACCGGCATGGCCGGCCGCCAGCCCGTCATCTGCCCGACGGGCGATGCGCGGGCGATATCGATGCGGGTGAGCGCGCCGCCGAGCCGGGCGTGGTGGGCGAGCAGCACCGCTTCCATCTCCGTGGTCACCGCATTGGCGACCAGCCGGCCGCCGGGTTTCAGGCCCGCCAGCGCCGCCTCCATCACCCCCGCCTCGCTGCCGCCGCCGCCGATGAAGATCGCATCGGGAGCTGCAAGGCCTTCGAGCGCGCCGGGCGCTATGCCCTCAAAGACCACGAAGCTCGGCACACCGAAATTCTGCGCATTGCGCCGGATGCGGGCCGCGCGCTCGGCATGCCCCTCGATGGCGATGGCCCGGAGCGAGGGATCGGCCAGCATCCATTCGATGCCGATAGAGCCGGAGCCGCCGCCGACATCCCAGAGAAGTTCACCGCGCTTCGGCGCCAAGGCCGAAAGCGTCAAAGCGCGCACTTCGCGCTTGGTAATCTGCCCGTCATGCTCGAAAAGCCCGTCGTCGAGGCCCGGCGTGAAGGCGAGCACGCGCGCCGCCGCGTTATCGGCGAAAACCTCCACCGCGCAGACATTCAGCATGTCGGCATCGGCAAGCGCGAAGCTTTGCGCCTGATGGCTGCTCACCCGCTCGCGCGCACCGCCAAGCGCTTCGAGAACCGTGAGCGCCGAGTTCCCGAATCCGCTTTGAGACAGCAACGCAGCCAGCGCCGCAGGACCATCGCTGTCGGAGGTCAGCGCGAGGATGCGGCTGCCGGGATGCAGATGCGGGCGGATGAGATCGAGCGGACGGCCATGCAGGGAGATGCAGACCGTATCCTGCAAGGCCCATCCCATGCGCGAAGCCGCGAGACTGAACGAAGAAGGGGCGGGGAAGACCCGCATTTCCGCGCGCGGAATGCGGCGCGACAGCGTCACGCCGACACCGTAGAAGAAGGGATCGCCCGAGGCGAGCACGACCACCGGCCGCCCACGCGCGGAAAGAACGGCCTCGACGGAGCGCTCGAAGGGGCTGAGCCAGCCGTGGCGCTCACCGCTGATAGCGGCTTCCGCCAGTTCCAGATGCCGCGCGCCGCCGAAGACGATCTCGGCGCGGCCGATCGCGGCCTTGGCCTCGTCGCCGAGACCGGCTAGACCGTCCTCGCCGATCCCGACGATGGAAAGCCAAGGGGCGGTGGGCAAAAGGGATCGATCAGGCGTGGACAAGCGACGCATCCTCATTCTGGGCGGCACGACGGAAGCGCGCGACCTGGCCGATCGCCTTGGGGAACGCCCCGACCTTGCCGTCACGCTGTCGCTCGCCGGCCGCACGCTCGATCCCGCACCGCAGCCAGTACCGGTACGCACGGGCGGTTTTGGCGGCGCCGAGGGGCTTGTCACCCATCTTGCATCGCATGCGATCGATCTTGTCATCGACGCCACGCATCCCTTCGCCAAACAGATTTCCGCCAATGCCCGCACGGCAAGCGCCGCAACCGGTATTCCGCTGCTGCGGCTGGAGCGGCTCGGCTGGGAAGAGGTTTCCGGCGACCGCTGGACGCGCGTCGCCTCGGTCACCGATGCGGTAATGGCACTCGGCGAGGTGCCGCGCCGTGTCTTTCTCACCATCGGCCGGCAGGAGGCGAAGGCCTTCGCTGCCGCCCCGCAGCATCATTACCTTGTGCGCAGCGTCGATCCCGTCGATCCGCCGCTCGACGTGCCCGATGCACAATACCTGCTCGCCCGCGGCCCCTTCGCCGTCGAAAACGAGATCGCCTTGTTGCGCGCCCACAGGATCGATGTGGTCGTCAGCAAGAATTCCGGCGGCGAGGCCACGCGGGGAAAGATCGTCGCCGCGCGCCTTCTCGGCCTGCCCGTCCTGCTCATCGAGCGGCCGGCGGTCGCGGACGACCACCGAGCCGAAACGGTCGAGGATGCGCTGCGGCTCGCCGATCATCTGCTCGCGTCCTTCAGGAAACGCGGCGTATAGACGAGGTCAGCCAGGCCGGGGCGGGCGATGATGCGGGTTTCCGGCGAACCGATGACGACGCAGGTCGCCATGTCGGCGCGGTCGGCCTCGGCCTCGCCCAGCGGCATGACCAGCATGCGCTCATCCGGCCGGCCGGCGGCGCGGCCGAAGATGACGGGCGTCGTGGCCGGCAAGGTCTCGCGCAGAATCTCGAAGGCCCGGCCGAGCTGCCAGGGTCGCGCCTTGCTGATCGGGTTGTAGAGCGCGATCACCAGACCCGCCTCGGACACCAGACGCAGGCGCTTTTCGATGATATCCCAGGGCTTGAGATTGTCCGACAGCGAAATGGCGCAGAAATCATGCCCGAGCGGCGCGCCGATGCGGGCGGCGACGGCGAGCATCGCGGTCACACCCGGCACGACCGTCAGATCGACCGATTTCCACTCCTCCGGCCCAGCATCGATCGCCTCGCAGACAGCGGCCGCCATAGCGAAGACACCGGGATCGCCGCCCGAGACGACGCAAACGTCGACGCCTTCGGCGGCCCGCGTCAGAGCTGCCTGCGCACGGTTCAGTTCCTCGCGGTTGTCGGAAGCGACCTTGATCTGGTCCGGCCGAAGGTTCAGCCGGTCGATATAGGGAAAGTAGCCGAAGAATTCGGTCGATGCGGCGACGGCAGCAAGCGCTTCCGGCGTCAGCTGGTCCGGATTGCCGGGACCGGTGCCGATGACGAAGAGTTTGCCGGTCATGCCCGCGCGCTCCAGCCCGGCACGAGCACGAGCGAGAAATAGGGCGCGGTGTCGTCGAGTTTTTCCGAAAGGCGCATGGACTTGCTCGTCGCCATGGTGCCGCGCTCGACATAGACGGCCTCACCGAGACGACCGGCTTCCGAAAGCGCCCGACGGATTTTTGGCAGGTTGCGGCCAACCTTCATGATGACGGCCGCCTCGGTATCGCCGAGCCGGCGCGACAGCTCTTCCTCACGCATCGTGCCCGGCAGGACGGAGAGCACGTCATCGCCCTGCACGATGGGCAGGCCCGACAGCGACCAGCAGCCGGACATCGCGGTGATGCCGGGAATGACTTCCGTCGGGAAGCGGTCGGCAAGGCGCACATGCAGGTGCATATAGGAGCCGTAGAACATCGGATCGCCCTCCGACAGGATCGCGACCGTGCGGCCGGCGGCAAGGTGCTCCGCCACGGCAGCGGCGGAGGCATCGTAGAAGGCCGTGATCTGGCTCTTGTAGTCGTCGTGATCCTTGTCGATTTCCGTCGTCACGGGATAGTAGAGCGGCAGCTCCACCATGCCGGGCTTCAACAGGCCTTCAACGATCGCCCGGCCATTGCCCGAGCGGCCGGCCTTGGCGAAATAGGCGAGCACATCGGCTTCACCGATCGCCCGCACCGCCTTCAGGGTCAGAAGCTCCGGATCGCCCGGCCCCGTGCCCACACCGTAAAGTCGTCCTGTCGTCATCATCATACTCCCGGCCGTGCGAGCGAATTGAGAGCGGCGGCCGTCATGGCGCTGCCGCCGAGGCGGCCGCGCACGATGGCGAAGGGCACGCCGTAGGAATTGTCTGCCAGCGCATCCTTGGATTCCGCCGCCCCGACGAAGCCGACGGGCATGCCGAGGATCGCCGCCGGTTTTGGCGCGCCATCGCGCAGGAGCTCGAGCAGGTAGAACAGCGCGGTCGGCGCATTGCCGATGGCAACGACGGAGCCGGCCATGCGCTCGAGCCACAGGCGGATGGCGGCCGCCGAGCGGGTGTTGTCGATCTCTTTGGCGATGTCGGGCGTGCGCGGATCGCGCAGCGTGCAGATGACATCGTTATTGGCCGGCAGGCGGGCGGCGG